>CAXIDD010000671.1:0-3117 GCA_964021975.1 uncultured Saprospirales bacterium
TTAACCAAAATATACAAGGCACTTGGTGTATTAGAACGTGGGCACATGATTGAGACAGATCGCCAAGGGTTAGTCGCAGGATATGTTGGCCAAACGGCTATTAAGACCACAGAAAAAATTGAAGAATCCTTAGGTGGTGTACTCTTTATCGATGAAGCCTATGCACTGACCAACCGAGCAAATGGTTCACAAGGGGATTTTGGAGATGAAGCCATCCAGACTTTATTAAAAAGAATGGAAGATAACCGAGGACAATATGGAGCGCTTTTTGAAAGCCAATCCAGGCTTGAGTTCTCGCTTTGATAAAATCCTTAAGTGCAAGGATTACGAACCTGAAGAGTTACTGCAAATTGCGATGCAAATGCTAGAAATTCGCAAGCTAATTCCAACGCCAGAAGCGACAGCTCATTTACGCGAGTACCTAGCCTTCCAATATGAATACCGAGATAAATATTTTGGGAACGCAAGGACCGTGCGCAATATCGTCACGGAGGCCATTAAAAATCAAAACCTGCGATTAGCTGCGCTTTCTTATGAAGCCAGAAGTGCCACACCAGATAATTTATTGACCATTGATGATGTACGAAGCTTTAAATCCGATTCCAGTTCTTTTGATTTCAATAAAAAGACCATTGGTTTCCGCAGGCGTCAAGAATAAAACCGAAAAAGACCCAAACGCCAGGGTTTCCATCGGATAGGAACCAATTTGAAGTTTTGCTTTTCTAATATGGCAGGGTTGAAAAATAATATCCCAATATCAAACAAATCAATACTCAGCCGGACTTTAGGGTGCTTAATTAAGATTTCCCAGGCCTCCTGCATCCCTTTTGACCAATAAATATCAGAGAAAACCAGGATGGAGTTTTCTGTTAGCTTCGGAAGGAGCATTTCAAAATATTCCAGTCGTGCTGCTTTATCATGATGACCATCCAAGAAGACATAATCTACTTGTGGTAATTCATCTAGTAATTCTGGTAATACTTCGCTAAATTTTCCATTGATCAGACTAATATTGGGCAAGCCAAGTTGAGTGATTTCGGCTTCGGCAACCTGCACCAAAGCAGGGTTCCCTTCAATACTTATTAAGTCTCCACCAAGTGCTGCGGCTGCCTGGTAAATGGTTGAAATTCCTACAGCTGTGCCCAGCTCTAGCATGATTTCTGGTTTGTAAGTATGAATGATTTTAAAAAGATATTGACCTATTCTAGGACCAATAGCGGTATGCTTGGCAATGTCAGCAATCGTTCTGGTACCGGACATAGATTTTGCAGGCGCACCATAATCATTGTTTGCTAAAGGGCTATGGTTCTGCTTCAAATCCTCTCGAATGGCTTTTACGATTGGAAAGACATAAAACATTCTGCGGTCTTCCATTACTTCTCTAATGAAATGACAGACAAAGGGAGAATCAACCTGATGTAGGGTTTTAGCAGAACGAAAGAAGCGGCTGAATTGTCTAATATTATGTAAGTATACACGCCAATTGGCCATTGTCCTGAACTTAAAGTGAGTAGTAAGGATAAATTAGGCAATCCCTAGAGTCTAACTCTAAAGGTATAGCAGAATCATCTGTATGATGGTAGCCTACATTGCAAGTAAATAAGAATTCGTCGATTATGGCAAAATTGTGGCTTGAATTTTGAAATAAATCAAGACTTTTGCGGTTTTATTAAGTCTATAATTTAAACAGACTCTAAACCTCACGATACAGTTTCGTGTAAAACAATATTAAATTTAGAAATTATGAAATGGAGTTTTTTGTTAGTTAGTCTTTTATTTAGCTTACAAATTTTTGCTCAACAAGTACCCCATAACTGGCAACACCTCAGTCCCGCAGATGGCTATCCCGGCATCAGTACCAGCAATTTATACCAAAGATTACCCAAAGATATTGTGCCAGATACGGTTATTGTGGCTGTTATTGATAGTGGTGTAGATTATATGCATGAGGATTTAAGAAACGTCATGTGGATCAATAAGGGCGAAATCCCTGGGAATAATATCGATGATGATAAAAATGGATACGTTGATGATATCTATGGCTGGAATTTTCTTGGAAATGCGAAAGGAGAGAATGTCCATTATGATAATCTGGAAGTAGCTCGCTTATATGCAAAGTACAGGAAGCAATTCTCAGGTGTGGAGGTGTCCAAGCTGAATAAAAAAGAAAAAGAGACTTATGAGTCCTATCAAGAAATGAAGAAAGTAGTTGTAGAAGGACGGGAAAAGTTTGCTCAGAGATACCAAGTTTATGGAATGCTTTATGAGGTTTTGGCTAAGATTAAAGCAAATAGTAATGCAAATAGAAAAGATAGGAAATCCATCACGGCAGAAGATCTAAAAAATTATTCAGGGGATGATTTACGCACCCAAAGAGTAGCCGAAGTAATCGCGGCTCAAATGGAGCAAGGTGGGATTTCATTTGAGGATTTTGATTCAGATGTTACTACAAATTTTGAGCGTTTGAGAGAGCGTTACGAATACAACTTCAATCCAGATTATGACTCTAGAGAAATAGTAGAGGACAACTATGAAGATAAAACTGAGCGATATTACGGAAATCCAGATGTAAAAGGCCCGGATGCTTTTCATGGTACTCACGTAGCAGGGGTCATTGCAGCCGAACGCAACAATGACATCGGCATGGACGGAGTGGCAAGTGTAGTAAAGATCATGGCCATTCGTACGGTGCCTGGTGGAGATGAGCGAGATAAAGATGTAGCTAATGCCATCTATTACGCTGTAAACAATGGAGCCAGCGTCATCAATATGAGTTTTGGTAAAGGATATTCGCCTTATAAAGAAGTAGTAGATGCGGCCGTTAAATATGCTGCCAAAAAAGACGTTTTGCTGGTGCACGCATCAGGAAATGATGGTTCAGAAGTCAATAGCACCAATAATTACCCAACGGATAAATACCTGAAGAGAGGACTCTTTGGTCCTAAATATGCGCCCAATTGGATCGAGGTAGGAGCAAGTAATTGGGAAGGGAAAGAAGCACTAGCGGCTACTTTCTCTAACTATAGTTCCGAATATGTTGACGTCTTTGCCCCGGGGACAGCTATTTATAGTACCGCCCCTGAAAATAAGTACAAAAGTGCTCAGGGGACCAGTATG
>CAXIDD010000672.1:0-3115 GCA_964021975.1 uncultured Saprospirales bacterium
ATTTTTAGGCACTTCTTCCAAGAAACGGCTGGGTTCATTGTAGCGCATCTGTCCGTAACGGTACCGACTAGCTGCGTAAGAAAGTGTCAAGAATTGCTCCGCTCGGGTGATGGCCACATAAAAAAGCCGTCGTTCTTCATCGATCGCTTCAATAGTATCCATGGACATGAAAGAAGGGAAAAGCTTTTCTTCCAAACCTACAATAAACACAGATTTGAATTCCAAGCCTTTGGCTGAGTGGACAGACATGAGGGTCACGTAGTCCGTTTCATTTTTATCTCCATCCAAGTCTGTCAATAAGGCAATGTTTTGTAAGTAAGCGGCCAGACTGTGGTCATCAGATTCTGGATCAGGGTCCGTATTACCACCTTCTTGTACGAAGGTGCTGACGCCATCAATCAGGGCATTGAGGTTTTCCATCCGGCCCATCCCTTCGATGGAGTTATCTGCCTTGAGGGTATCAATCAACTTGGAGGCTTTAGCAATACTCATGGTTACTTCATAAGCATCTTTGCTTTGGCTCATTTTGGCGTGATCCTCAATCATTTTCCGGAAACTGACCAGTGCATTGCGCGCTTTGGTGCTGACCTTGACTTTAAGCATGGCCTCCCACATACTTTCATTGAGTTGTTCGGATGCCTGTCTGATTTTATCAACAGTTGTATTACCGATACCACGTTTGGGAAAGTTGATTACTCTTCTGAAAGCTTCTTCATCCTTTGGATTGACAATCAGTCGGAGGTAGCCAATGAGGTCTTTGACTTCTTTTCGTTGGTAGAAAGAAAGCCCACCGAAGACCTTGTAACTAATGTTATAGCGCCGTAGGTATTCCTCAAAAATACGTGACTGGGCATTGGTCCGGTAGAGAATGGCAATTTCACTATTGCGAAGATGGAAACGGTTTTTTTGTTCTAGCAGTACATCCGTAATCCTTTTACCTTCTTCAGTATCGGTCAAGGCTTTAATGACCTTTATTTTTTGCCCCTCGCCTTTATCTGACCAGATTTTCTTTTGAATTTGCCGGCTGTTGTGCGTAATGATCTCGTTAGCAGCTTGTACAATGTGATCCGTAGACCGATAATTTTGCTCCAGCTTAAATACCTGAATATTATAAGAAGCAAAATCCTTTTCAAAATCTAAGATATTCTGAATGGTGGCTCCCCGAAAGGCATAGATACTCTGCGCATCATCACCAACGACACAAATATTACGTGGGCTTCCTTCATAATGGACCAATTTGCGGATAATAGCATATTGGAGGTGGTTGGTATCCTGAAACTCATCTACTAATAGATATTTGAATCGTTGACGATATTTATCCAGGACATTGTCCGGATTACGTTGCAATAATTCGAAAAGGCGGTACAATAAATCATCGAAATCCATGGCACCAGCCTTCTTACAGCGGGCCGTATATTTTTCATAGATCGCATAGGTGAACGGACGTTTAGACATCCGGTCTTGCTGCATTAGTTCCTCATTTTGCTTGTAAAGTTTAGGGGTGATTAGATTACTTTTAGCAGATGAAATCCTAGATCGAATGGCATTGGCACTGTAGGTGTTTTTATCCAGGTTCATCTCCTTGATGATATTACCAATCAGACTTTTGGAGTCATCCCCATCGTATATCGTAAAATTAGAAGGATAACCGATTTTATCAGCTTCAACACGTAAGATGCGGGCAAAAATAGAGTGGAAGGTACCAGCCCATACATTACTTGCTCTGGGGCCAACGACCTTACCAATCCGTTCTTTCATTTCCCGAGCCGCTTTATTGGTAAAGGTAAGGGTCAATATTTCCCAGGGTGGTACACCTGATTGTATCAAATGTGCAATTCGGTAGGTGAGCACACGGGTTTTACCGGATCCAGGTCCTGCTACGACGAGCACGGGCCCATTGATATTGGTAACGGCTTGTACTTGTACGGGGTTTAATTCTTGTAAATATGTTTGACTCATAATATTATATTCGACCTCCGAATTAAGGCAATGATGTCCGAAACTTGAAAACTTCGGCTATCTGTTTGGTTTTATGCTTTTCCTTCCACTTCAAGTGCTTCCCAGTATTCAACAGCTCGGCGGGTATGCGGGATACAAATCGAACCGCCAACTATATTTGCAATAGACAACAATTCAAAAAGCTCAGCTTTATTCACGCCTAATTCATAGCATTTACCTAGGTGGTAACGAATACAGTCATCACAACGCAAGACCATAGAGGCAACCAAGCCTAGTAATTCCTTGGTTTTTTTATCTAGAGCACCGTCTTGATAGGCATTGGTATCTAAGTTGAAAAAACGCTTCATTACCTTATTATCAGCAGATAAGATGCGATCATTCATCTCTGTTCGGTAGTCATTGAATTCTTTGACGATAGACATTGGCATTAGGTTTTAATAGCCTGTAAAAAGAATCCAAAAATAGGGATTTTGTGTATAAAATGGTTGGTATTTAGGAAAGTAGTTTTTAAACATTTAGCTTCTAAGGTGGATAAAAAAAGCAGAGGGCTAAATACCCTCTGCCGAATCCTCGTTAAGAAACCCTTCACAAATAATTGCATTTTGTATCCACCTGAGGTGAACTAATTTTTTGATAACTAGGTTTATGGTTTATTTTCGTAATAAATAGGTTTAGTACTTTCTTTTGGAGTCTTACGAGGTAGAATAGGTTCTGCTTTTTGAAGTTGAAAGAAAATAAGTTGTTTTTCAGTTATTTGACTGCCATTGCACAGATCATGGAGTTGCCATACTCTGTGAAGGATTAAATCACCCGATTCAGTATAATCTAACTGATCTTCCCACTTAATGTCCAAATCACATTGATTGCCATTGTTGAGGTAAAGCCGATCGGCTTCGGTGTCTTCATCTCCATCTTGATCTACATAGGGCATTCCGGTTATTTCAGGAAGGATCAATTGTTCTACCTGCTGGCTATGGTGGATTTTAAAATCCAAATCAGTAGGGAATCGAATATCAGAAATATTAGTTCTCGTAATGGTAATTAATTGGGTGTGCTGCACTTGGTGTAGCTGATCATCTTCGACCATCCAATTTCTTTCAATCACGCCGGAAGCATTGGAGGCAAAACTGAAATATTTGATTAATATTTTTTGTTC
>CAXIDD010000673.1:0-3115 GCA_964021975.1 uncultured Saprospirales bacterium
CTATATATTTCCCGTCCGCTGCCATTATCTACGGTCCCACTGAGGAATAGTATGGCACCTTCACCATCTGGGAATGGCAGCATTGATTCACCTGCTGTTAAGTAACCACAAGTATTTATATAGTCTGTTGTTCCAGTAGAGGCTTGATTCCATGCATCCGCACAAGAGAGTTGGCTGGCATCATCTGGGCAACATCTGTAATCCTCAAATGATGGATTGGGGATAAGGGATGCTAAACTGACCATCTCACATCGACAATTGGGGTCATTGAGGTCAATTAGACCATCATTGTCATCGTCTATAGCATTGTCACAAATTTCTCTCATGAAGGGATTAGTGGTATTGCTGGTGTTGAATCCTAGCATCAGTACGAATGAAAAAGATATCCAAATTTGGGCCATAATTTTACTATTTCATCTGTTGCGAGGCGGTCCCAGTTAAGCGTAGGCTACGCTACTCGATTGGTGCTTCGTTTTTTAGGTGCAAGTCTTTCTATTGCTTGCTCAAGCTGCACCTTCTATTTGCTGAATCACCATTAATAATGATTTTCTTTCCTCATTTTTCTACTTATCCAGTCTTTCTGGATTTTAGTCTGTATAACACTATTAAAAACTGCCATTCTAATTTCTCCACTTGCATCAAAAATTGCGCTTTTGAGCCTCAACTAGGCTTACTCCGACTTAATTGGCGTACAAATTTCAATTAAAAATCCATTATTATCTCGAACATATCCCACTTTTTGGCCCCAGGGCTTTTCAGTTATTGGCTCAAATTCCAAAGCGCCTGCATTAATGGCATTCTGAAAATCTGTTTCGATATTTTCGCTTGTAAAAGCGAGTTCAACACCGAATGGTTTCCCTAGTTTATTGATTTTTTCGAAGCCTTTTTTAAAATTTACATTCCCTAATTCTATAGCAGCAAAGGCAATTGTTGTTTCGCCTGAAAGTAATTCGCCGTAGTCGTTTTCAGGCGTGATGAATTTACGACTAAACCCAAAAGCTGCTTCATAAAACGCAATGGTCTCCCTTACATTTTCTACATAAAGTATGGTGTATGCGTATTTCATTTTATGGTTTATTTTAAGAAGATATTTTAATGTGACCGTATGGTTTTGATATTGATAATTCCCAAATGCCAAACCTGTCTACTGCAGGTAGATTCAAATAATCTCAATGATTTCATATTATTCCCCTAAATTAGGCTTGGCCTCCTGCCACCCAGCTGCAAGCTGCTTTGAAAGCAATTCTTGAGTTGCTGCCAATGCTTCATTTTGTGCAAGATTAATAGTCTCATAAGGATCTTGGACTCGATCGTACAGTTCTGCATTTTTGAAGTCCCCTTTTGTTCCTGTTTCTGGGTCCCAATCATACCACTCAATGTAGTGGTACTCGTCTGTGTTGATAGAGTATCCCATGTAGCGTTGGCCATCCGCAGAGACTCTGGGCCTCCGGTGGAACTGGCTAAAGGCGGCGCTTTTCCATTCCCTCTCAGGGTTTTCGATTAAAGGCACAAAACTGGTTCCTTGCATATAATCGGGTACCTCTATCCCCGCCAGTTCACAGATGGATGGGAATAAATCGACCAATTCTGTGATTCCATAAGTCTGTGCTCCTCGATTTTTTTGATTAGGATAACGCACGATGACGGGGACTTGAAGATCGATGTTGTAGTTGGTCATTTTACCCCAACTGTTGTGGTCCCCTAGTTTCCAGCCATGGTCGCCCCAAACTACGATGATGGTATTTTCATAGAGGCCAATTTCTTTCATATGAGCAACTAAATCACCCAGCAAGGCATCAACGTAGGATACACTTGCGTAATATCCTTGCCTTAAAATTCGGGTTGTATCCTCGCTCATTCTAAAATCTGAGGTCGGATGCCCGATGTGCCCAAAACCATCGTAATGCCTAAGCTCGTACATAGAGTTCATGGTTTGAATTGGCGCACCTTCAGGAATGCTTGGATTAATGGATAAGGGGATGGCTTGAGGATCGTATAGGTCCCAATATTTCTTAGGTGCAGTGAAGGGCAAATGTGGTCGAAAATAACCAAGCCCCATATAAAAAGGTTGGTCGGATTGCGCCAATCGAGAGAGCGTTTGTTTGGCTAATTTGGTCTGCGCACCATCGAAGTACATGGTATCGTGTACATCAGCAGCTTCCCAGGCGGGGCCTGTATTCCAACCATCGGCGTAGCGGACAGGTCTTAGTTTCAGTAGGGAATCTCTTTTGATTTTTTGAGATGCGTTGACAGCCTCACTAATGTAAAAAGTCTCTCCATCTCGCTTGAGCCAGCCTTCCCGTACGTAGCGCGCCGGACGCAGATCTGGCTCGTCCCAAGACACCGAATCTGGCATATAATTATGGAAGATCTTTCCAAGGTTGACAGTATGGTAGCCAAATTTAGAAAAGTACTGCGGCATAGTTACGGCATCCGGCTGGAGCTTCCGAAATTGATCTCCAAGGTGCCAAACACGGGTGGAGTCTGGCCGCAGTCCCAACATCAAACTGGCTCTCGAGGGGGCACACACCGCCGATTGACAGAAGGCTTGACGGAAGGTGATCCCTTCAGCTGCTAATTGGTCAATATTCGGGGTGATGGCGATGGTATCTCCGTAGGCACCAAGCGTGGGACGGAGGTCATCTATGGATACGAAGAGTACGTTCGGTTTGGAGCTGGTTTCTTCTGACTTGCTACAGCTTATGCTTATTGCTAGCAGAAGGAAAAGTAAGGCTTTTGTGAGGTGCTTGATGTGCATAGTGTTGAAGTTATTTGAAATCTAAAATGGTTCTCTATCTAAGAAGCAATTTGGTTCTGCGTTTTAAGTGCGATGATTACTCAAAAAATGGGGCTTTCCATCCCCCATACCTTTGGTCTTCATTAGCATCTCGCGCTTTCAGCTCTCGACTTCCATGGCTTGGAACCAATAAACTAGGTCTAATCACTTTAAATTAAAAAGGTAATGGTCTCCTGGTTTTAGTGAAATCGAGGTAGCTTTATCGGCCCCCTTTTCTTGTCGAAACTTTAAAACTGTTGCTTTATCTCCTAGTAGATACACGCTTAAGGCTGTTCCTTTTAAGGCCACATATAAATCCGTTTCTGAATCTGCCTGAAT
>CAXIDD010000674.1:0-3109 GCA_964021975.1 uncultured Saprospirales bacterium
GTATTATTTTAAATTAGGTTGCAAAAATCTAGTATTTTCTTTATTATTTTATTTGGTAATTGATCCACCCACTTATTATTTGTAAGGTATCTCCACTTTTTAGAAAATCATCATAGATTAAATGCCTCTGGAGCATCTCACCTGGATGGAATGCTAAATCCTCTTGGACTCGGAAATGAACCTGCTTTTTTTCGTTCCCTGTTGGAGTTTTCCAATAGAAAAAAAAGAGCCTAGCTAAGGCATCCTGCTCAGAATCAATCCGAAAATAATAATCTTCAGCTGGGGAAACTGGAAACCAAAAGTGTAGGTAATTAGCTATTTCTTGGTAGCGTAAATTAGCCCCCAGACTTCCACTACCCAGGCGAAATTGTGCCCTTGTTTCTTGTTCCAGTATAATAGCTTTTATATCATAAGAAGGCTGATTTTTCAACTGTTCAAATAATGTATCCACTCGTGACCATATTGAACTAGAAATAGTGTCTATTTGCTCCCTATGATAGATGAGCTGATACACCGGTCCCCATTCTATTCCTGAATGTTGATATTCATAGGGAAAATCAGTTACTGAGGTATGCTTGGGTTGACAAGCCGAACAAACGGAGGCTATAATTAATACAATAAAGATGCGCATTGGAAAACAATTAGCGTGAACGCTAATTAGGATGGACTAATCACCTCAATGATAATACTTTCTAAAATACTTCTCCAACTAGTGTTCCAAAATGTTTACTTTAGTCAGCTAGTTTACTCAAATAGCCTATGGAATCTATAAAATCAGAACTGATCAACTGGGATGGAAAGTCAACCTTCATTCTACAAGATATTTATAATAAAAATTGTCAAAGCCCAAATTTTATCCAAATTTTGACCGACTGGTCTATTCAAGATGTCAAACTCCAAAACGCGAGTACCTGGTTATTAAAACATTACGTGGACAAAAAAAACACCCTCAACAGAAGTCAAACCGTTGCTTTACTTCCAGCACTGAGCGTAGCTAAAGCATGGCCTGCGCAGTTACATTTATTACAGATGCTACCACTGCTGCCTTTGACCGAAGCTGATTTAGAAATTTTACTAAATCCCATTGAACGATTGATGCAAGATAAGGTCAAATTTGTCAAAGCCTGGGCTTATTATGCCTTTGCCCTAATGACGCAGTTCGTACCTGAACTGCGTCCTGAAGTAGAGCAGATATTTCAAATAGGCATAGAAAACGAAAGTGCTGCCATTAAAGCTCGAATCCGCAGAGCTTGTAAAGACTTTCAATTACAGATCGACTAACTTGCTGTTGTCCATCTATAAAAAATAAGCCGTTCATCTTCTTTTCCTCATATAAAGCGCTTACTTGCGTATCATTAAGTCTTCTAATAATCACTCTTTATAATTAATTTTTATACTGATGAAATGAGCATGATCTTATTTAATCATAAAATCACCAAACGGTGATGATTAAAAAAGATTATGCGAACCTGTCCCGGCCTTGCGTCGGGAAGCGAAGTGGTTACATTTTTTTAAAATTTTGTAATTAATTCACTTTCAAATCATTACCAAATTTTTAAACAAATGAAAAAATTATTTTCACTAATTCTATTTTCTTGTGCCATTAGTACACTAAGTTTTGCACAACTCGAGCCTATCACTAAGGCTGATTACCGTGCTGCTGCTCGATATTCGCCCACTCAGATTCGTAAAATGGTCCACTCTACAAGCGTGAGTCCACATTGGCTAAAAGAAAGCAATCGGTTTTGGTATACCTACGAAACCTCCGAAGGCTTGGCTTATTACATCGTTGATCTAGACCGTAAACAAAAGAAAGCATTATTCGACAATGCTAAAATGGCAGCAGATATGTCCCGCCTTACCGGTGACCCTTTTGATGCCCAACACCTTTATATTTCCAAATTGCGTTTTATAGAAAATGAAACTGTCTTACAATTTGAAGTAAAAAGTAAATTAGCCTGGGAAGAAGAAAAGGAGGAAGAAGATGATAAAGAAGACGGAGACGATCAGGATGAGAAAAAGAAAACGTCTAAGAAGAAAAAGGAACGTCGGACCTGGCACTTTGAATATGATCTAAATACACAGACTTTAACTCTTTTGGATGATTTTGAGAAACCAAAAGATCGCCTATCCTGGGCCAACATTTCTCCGGATAGTAGTTATGTGCTTTTTGGTAGAGATTATAATCTTTACTGGATGGACAAAGAGAATTTCCTAAAAGCAATCGAAGACGAAAAAGATTCAACCATCGTAGAAAATCAATGGACCGAAGATGGCCTAGAAAATTACAGCTACCATTCTAATGGTCGTGGGCAGACCAATGTGGACATTGAAAAAAACAAGGACAAACGCAAACGGGTATCCGTAGTTTGGTCTCCAGATGGTCAAAAATTTGGAATGATCCGAACGGATCAACGAAAAGTCAAAGACCTTTGGGTGATCAATTCTGTTGCTAATCCTCGTCCAACCCTAGAATCTTACAAATACCAAATGCCCGGTGAAAAAGATGCGCCACAATACGATCTATTGGTCTTTGATTTTCCAAGTAAAGAAATGTTGGAGATTGAAGCAGATGCTTTCCAAGATCAATCGATCTCTATGTTCAGGGCGCCTCGGATGAAGAACACCCGCGACGATCTGTATCAATACAGCACTAGGTAGGTAAAAGACAACAGCGACTTCCACTTGGGTCGTACACGGCGCGATTTAAAAAGAATTGACATTTGTGTAGCGAATACGGAAACAGGTGAAGTTAAAACTGTGATCGAAGAACGCCTAAATACCTATGTGGAGATGATTACGCCTAGCCTGGTGAACAGAGGGCAGGAAATCATCCAATGGTCTGAAAGAGACGGTTGGGGCCATTTCTATCTATATGATGGCGAAGGCAATCTGAAAAACCAAATCACTTCAGGTCCTTACCACGTCGAAGATGTAGAGCAAGTAGATGAAAAGAACCGCGTGCTTTATTTCTGGGCCAACGGTAAAGAAAAAGGTCAAGATCCTTATTACTATCATCTATACCGCGTGAATTTTGATGGCAGTGGGCTCAAGCGTTTGACTAGTGGGAATTATACCCATTCACCAAACATGAATGATGCTAAAACGC
>CAXIDD010000675.1:0-3109 GCA_964021975.1 uncultured Saprospirales bacterium
GAAAAAGACCGTCTTGGAGATGATTTCAATCACCAGCATTATTACAGTAATAATAAAGACTTCTTGACAACTGTACCTCTACGTTTAGAAATAAAAGGAGCGGCCATTAGTTACGCAGAAAAAGCAGATAATAATTTCTTTGCCTCCCTTTTCGAAAATCCTGAATTCCAGGGAATTCTTGAAGTACAAAAAGTAGGTACAGAACTCAATGACCTATTTCCCAACGACTTGCACAGGGCTTTCTTTCGCGACTCCATCATCGAAAAGCTCTATCAAGCAATTTACTTTGCAAAAAATACCCCCCTGGCAATCGTTGGCCCAGAAGGTGTTGGTCGGCATACGGTCATCCATGAAGTCATCCATCAATATTTATCAAAATACCAAACGGATGATTATCAACAACCTGGAATTTGGCATATTGATCCCACTCGGATTATTGCTGGCATGAGTATTGTTGGGCATTGGCAACAGCGCTTTGAAGCCATTATTGATTATTTAAAGAAACCCTATCCTCAAAAGGAGTTTTCTCACAAAATGCTCATAGACAACCCAGTTGCCTTACTAAGAATTGGTAAGTCTGCCCAAAATGATATGACACTGAGTGACGTACTCAAACCCTATCTTGAAAAGAGAGAATTGCAACTGATCCTCATCGCTACTCCGGAAGAATGGACGATTTTTCAAGAACAGGATAGAAGCTTTAGTAGCCTATTCCAGCTATTAAGACTGGAGGAACCCACTGAAGAAACGGCCATTAAGATGATTCTGGAGCAGCGCAAACAACTGGAAAAAAAGCATGAGGTCCGCATCAGTATTGCAGCCATCAATCAACTACTTTATCTTCAGCGCAATTATTTCAAAAACAAAGCGCTCCCTGGAAGCATCATCAAATTGCTGCAGCAATTGTCCATCAAATATAAAGAAGATGCCATCGAAGCAGACCAAGTTAGGGAGAGTTTTCAATCCATTAGTGGCCTGCAAGAACGCATTTTTGATACAGCCTATACCTATGAGAAAGGAGAAATCCGCCAGGAATTAAGCCGTCAACTAATCGGCCAGACCGATGCCGTCGAGGTATTAGCGGATGTCATCCATCTCTTTAAATCAAAGCTCAATACCAAATCAAAACCTATCAGCTCCATGCTGTTCATAGGACCAACGGGCGTTGGAAAAACACAAGCAGCCAAAGTCCTGGCAAAATACCTATTGGGCAACGAAGATGCTCTGCTTCGCTTCGACATGAACGAATACATCGATGGCTCTGCCCCCCAACGATTAATTGGTGATCATTACAATCCAGAAGGCCAACTGACTGGTAAAGTACGGTACCAACCTTTTGGAATCATTCTGTTTGACGAATTGGAAAAGGCCCATCCCCTGGTACTTGACTTGCTCTTACAGGTCCTGGATGATGGTCGTTTGACCGATAGTCTGGGTAGAACGGTTGACTTTACGAATACCATCATCATCATGACGAGTAACCTCGGAGCTGCTGCGGTCAATTCTACCATTAGTATCAAAAGAACTGGAAGATCAAGTCTACCGCAAAGCCGTTGAAAACAACTTTCGCCCGGAGTTTGTTAATCGGATCGAGCAAATGGTGATTTTTAAAAACCTGGAGCTAGATCACATCATGGGCATCGCTCGCTTACAAATCAATGACCTCTTAAAAAGAGACGGTTTTGTGCGGCGGACGACCATTCTTAATATTTCAAATGATGCCTTGAGTTGGGTGGCTAAACGAGGGTTTAATCAAAAAATGGGTGGACGCGCGCTCCGTAGACAAATCGAGCAAGATTTGACCTCCCTTTCTGCCAATCAATTGCTAAAAATCCGAACGACCAATCCCATTATTCTGGACATCAACTTGGAAGGAGATCATTTGAAGCCCTATATCCGCCCCCTAGAATTTGTGGCCAACCATACCGAGCCTCTATTTCCACAATTACAGTTTATCGAAAAAGGCGGTACTTTTTATCGATGGTTACTGGATAATGTGGAGGAGTTGGTTCAAATAATTCACAATTGGGAGGAAAAACAAAGCCCGGAGGCTTTTGAAAAAGGTTGGATTTACTATGATTTTAAAACTAAACTTGATGTAGTTAAAGAGCAAATCAGAACCATTATGATTGCCTATGAAGACCCCAATTACATGGCGGCCAATGCTCTACGCATCAAACAACTTAATGTCAAATATCGAAGCTACGAACGGGGTGCCTTTTCGAAGGAGGACATCAAAGATCGCTTGTTCCGAGAAGCAGCCTTAAAAGAGATTAATGATGTTTACCGTTACTCTACCCCAGAATTTGACAATAAATATTCCGAATTTGTTGGTCATTATATCGATGTTGCCCTGCTACATTTGTACAGCTTAGGCGTACGAAAAGGAAAAATCGAACAGGTAAGACTGCGGTTTAAATCCCTCATCAGTAACCTAGGACAAAAAGAAATTCAATTTTTATTGGAACGCTATCGTTCTTTATTCAAACACTTAGAATTGCCTTTTCTTTTAGATGAAGAAAACCACGAATTGATCTTGGAAGGATATTCCATCTTACCTTTGATTCGGGGAGAAGAAGGCGTCCACTTGTTCTATATGGCACAAAGGAACCCATTACCGATCATGGTAGAGATTACCGCAGAGCATTATCAGACCAAGGACAACTATCAAGTTATCAGAATTTATGACGAACATAAAACTTTAACGGATCTCAGGACTTCTTATACTAACGCCTACAATATTTCCGATGAAGAATTTAAACTACTATTGTTTGGCGGATTAGACCCTGAATTACGAAACCAATTGTTAGAAACATCATTTGTATAAAAGCTAAATAAAATAATGAGCAAACCTATTCAAACTCAAGCTCCAGTTGCTAAAAAAAAGGCTCACGAACTTTCTCTACACAACGATACCCGCATTGACAACTATTATTGGCTTAAGGAACGGGACCAACAAGAAGTGGTAGACTACCTCAATGCTGAAAACGAATATACCAAGAGCGTTTTAGGACCACACAAAGGCTTCCAGGATCAGCTTTTTGAAGAAATGAAAGGCCGGATCAAGCAAAAAGATGAATCTGCTCCCTATCGAGATAATGGTTATTTT
>CAXIDD010000676.1:0-3103 GCA_964021975.1 uncultured Saprospirales bacterium
GTTCCCCTCCAGGAATGGAATAGGCTCCCCAGTGGATAAACATACCAAATCGGGCATCTCTCCACCATTCCATCCGCTCATCATCACTGATCGGAGCTACCTCTTTTTCCGCTTCAATCGACGCTTTTTCATTACAAGAAAAATTGGCTACGCATAAAAAAGCGAGTAACACTAAAATAATTTTTTTCATCTTTTTTATTTTTGACAGATACATTGAAAACGCTATGATTTTCAGCTCTTTTTTTAATTAATCAGATTTCTTTCTTACCAACAGGAATATATTTTACAGTAATTGAGCCTTCAATAATGGGTTCTCTAAAATCGATCCCGATTCTGTAGGCAGGGCCACCTTCTCTCAAGTGTTTGACGGGTACCAATTCATCTTTTAGGATCAAAGCTCCTTGAGGGCTAGTAACTTCAGCTTTTAGCTGTTGATCCTCAGTACTTAATAGAATGGTATTAGCATCCAAAATTTCGTAATTGGATAAAGTCATAATGGCTACCCCAAAAGTCACCGGTTCGGTTGATGAAAACTGGTCGGTGATGGTGATGATCCCTTGTCCGGATTTATCGTTTTCCATCGTTCTTACCAAGGTTTTTAATGTTGGTAGCTCATATGCGTCTTTGAGGTTCAGGACTACTTTATCGTAGGTGTCAGAAAAATCGGCTGTAGTTATCTCTCCAGCAAAGGTCTTCCCATTCGATTGAAGGGTATTATCTATTCTGGGTACAGGATGCCCCCAAGAACTTCGTGCGGGGTTTTCTGGAGCAAAAGCACCGGCAATATAAGATGGAGCTCCAATATCACCACATATGATGTCCTTACCTAAGACAAGGGTATAAGTTCCTACATCACTATGGTTATGGTTTTCATCATTGTGTCCAGCTTTTATAGCTATTGAAAGCGGTGTGGTCTGCTTTCCACGAGAAATGACCATACCAAAATTATCGAAATAAGTATGATTAGGTAAGTCTTGTTTAGTGCTTTCATTACCTTGGGTAGCATCCAGGTGATCCCATTCGATCAATTGAAAAGCTGCGGAAAAAGAATCGTGACTTTTTGGCTTTTTAGAGGGAGGAGGCATACTTGCTCCAAAATGCCTGGCAGACATATTATAGGCAAAACCTCCATCATTTGACACACTGGAAACGCCATCTGAGAAGGGAGCACAAATACCTTTATGAATTTGATACCGTTCAGGGAAGTTTCCGATATTTTTGAGTTTTTCAGGGTTTCCCGCCTGGAACAGGTCAATCCCCCCATCTGAGTAATCGTATAATATTTGAGCCAGATAGAGATAATGCCCAAAGCCATAATTCCAGTATCCAGCTCCCTCAGAACAATAGCCGTCGTCCCCAAATCCACTCAAATAGATTTTCATACTATTCAGGGCAGATCCTACAGCAGCTAACCTTTCATTAGCATCATTTGAAGTAGCTATGGAGACAAATGCCGAACCGCTGGTACAGACGGAATTCCAATTGCTAGTACCTTTGAACCAATTCAGATGTGTCTGTGCTTCGCCGCTACAAGTATTTAAGTAGTTATCAATAATTCGCCGCTGCAGATTTTTGGCAATATCGGCTCGTAGCTCGTCTGATAATTTATTTCCTAGTAAAACTTCTGCCAGTGCCAGGTCTGATCCAAATCGTCTTGCACCTAGGTCAATTGCCATACTTCTGCCTTCAAGGACATCATTAGTCTCATTGTCATGATTGGGATGAAGCCAGGATTTCATTTCCATAATTGAATTGATATACACTTCGATCTGGGGTAGGAAACGATTCTGATTCTCCATACACTCTGCTAAAATAAAATGCTCTAGCCTGGTCATCGTTCGGTAATACCTGGGCTTGTAGATAGGACGAATTCCTTTTAAGTTAGCTATGCGATAAATAGAGTCTGTAATGGGTACTTCGGGCGTGCGATCTAGTTCTGATAATGCATTTTCATAATAGGCTTTCCCTTCCGTACTGGCATATAATTGATCCCAGTAATTTCGATTAGAAACTGGCGGTGCTGGTTGGAATTTTTTTTCAGGGACTACTTGTTTGAGCATTTCGATTTGCTTGGCAGAAGGAAAAATTTGCGCTTCATTAGCAACTTCCCAATAGGCATTTATATCTAACGTATTTGTTGTTTTTATAGGTTTGGAGCAGGTCCAAAGAAGGCAGGAAACCAATATTAGCAAGGCGTATGTTTTTGCCTTTTGTCTTTGAGCTATTTTAAGAAAAAATAGATACCAAGCACTTATACCTCTCCGATTAAATACGTTTAATGAATTCATCTTATTATATTTTTGGTTTTCCTTTTAAGTAGCCTAGAGATTTTAAAAATTTATCTGTCTCTCGAACTGTGAGTTTGTAAAATTTGCCATCGTATTTGTATTGATTAAAGAAACCATGACCAGCTTTATCGTATAAAAACAAATCACAACGATTACCAAGGGCCTCCATTTTAGTTTTATAATTTTCAGCAATGGAAACTGGTATTAAGTGGTCTTCTTTTCCTAAAAAAACGATAGTTGGTGGCGTACCTTTTCTAATGTTGTGTGCAGGAGAAATCTCTTGCCAACGCGCACCCATTCGTTGGTTTTGAAAGCCTTCAGGTCCATTGTCAAAGACAGGGTTAAACAGGACCATCGCATTGACTTTTGAAGGGATGCTTAAGTCTTCATCAGGTTCATCAAGGCCTGGTAAAGTCCCACAAGCAGCAGCCAAATGACCACCTGCGGATCCTCCTGAGGCTACAATCTTTTGGGGGGTAATATTTAGTTTTTTAGCATGTTGACGTAAAAATCGAATAGCAGACTTGGCATCGCTAACGGATTCGTATGGAGTTGTTTGATGTCTTGATTTTACGCGATAATCTGCCAAAACAGTAATCATACCTCTTTCAGCTAAATATTCCGCTTGGGGTTTAAACTGTTGGATGGTACCGCCATTCCAGCCTCCACCAAAAAAGAAAATGATGGTTGGGTATTTTTTTGACTTTTTGAATCCAGCTGGATATCTAAAAATAAGTTTTAGGGTATCCTCCTTAATTATTTTATAATTGACTTCTATTGGTTGATTTCGTAAGGGACCCACTGCTTCTAAATCT
>CAXIDD010000677.1:0-3103 GCA_964021975.1 uncultured Saprospirales bacterium
ATATCTACCTACTGGATTTATTAAATGATTGCAACTGCCCGACCTTCAGTAAACAAAACGATTTTTTCAAAAAGGGGTTCTTTATTCAAGTTTCTCCGGGTCTCAGCCTGCCAAGGTTTGAATACAGCAATGATAATTCTACTCAAACGGGTGACCTACAAGCTAACATTGCCTTGGGTCTAGGCTTGGATATTGGGCTGACAGACTTAGTTACACTGACGCCCTTAATCAGAGCTAGGTATCAACCGAATGTAACTTGGAATGCTACTTTCCCAGATCCTAATGACTTAAACAATCCAGATGTTTTTCCGCCAACTATGACTGAACCTGACGCCAATATTTGGCAGTATTTTGCTGGCTTACGACTTGGAGTACGTTTAGACAACTGGTAGTGCTACCACTCGTAAAACATTCGATCGTAAACCTATACAGGACAACACTTTACACGATTTTATCCCAAATTACAGAGTCGTAACAATCCGCTTTTTTAATTCGCTTTAAATAGACCTCCCAATTACCTTTGGTTGATACAGGTATTATTTGGAAGGCCTTGCCCTATTCTTACTATTAAGAAGTTCAAGGATAATCATCCAACCTGAAACTTCTAAAATCAATAAAAAGCAATTAAGAAAGTGAACGAATTAAACAAATATAGTCGGAGATTAACTCAAGATGACACCCAACCTGCAGCTCAAGCCATGCTTTATGGTGTAGGTCTGACGGATGAAGATATGACCAAAGCGCAAGTCGGTATTGTTAGTACGGGCTGGGAAGGGAATACTTGTAATATGCACCTCAATGATTTGGCCAAAGAAGTCAAAGAAGGCGTCAATGCTGAAGATTTAATCGGTCTAATTTTTCATACCATTGGCGTTAGTGATGGTATGTCAATGGGTACCTCCGGGATGCGATTTTCTTTACCCTCCAGAGACATCATAGCAGATTCCATTGAAACGGTAGTTTCCGCGCAGTGGTATGATGGTGTCGTTACCGTGGTAGGATGTGATAAAAATATGCCAGGAGCGATGATCGCTTTAGGCCGACTTAACCGTCCAGCCATATTAATGTACGGTGGGACCATTAGTCCTGGTTGTCATGCGGATAAGGTATTAGATATTGTTTCTGCTTTTGAAGCCTTAGGAGAGCGCAATGCAGGTAGTATAGACGAAGCTGAATTTAAAGCTATTGTTAAAAAATCTTGTCCGGGACCAGGTGCTTGTGGCGGTATGTATACGGCCAATACGATGGCTAGTGCCATTGAAGCCATGGGCATGAGTTTACCTTTTAACTCCTCTGTCCCTGCCAATAGTGATGCCAAAAAAGAAGAATGCATTCGTGCAGGAAAAGCCATGCGTTTATTACTAGAAAAAGACATCAAGCCACGGGATATTATGACCAAGGCTGCTTTTGAAAATGCCATCACGGTGATTATTGCGTTGGGAGGCTCTACCAATGCGGTCTTGCATATGATTGCAATGGCAAAGTCTGTGGGCGTCGATATTGGAATTAATGATTTCCAAAGATTAAGTGATCAAACACCTTTTATAGCAGACTTAAAGCCAAGCGGTAAGTACGTGATGGAAGATCTATTTAATATCGGTGGTGTTCCCGCTGTGATGAAATATTTATTAGCTGAAGGACGTTTGGATGGATCTTGTTTGACCGTTACCGGAAAAACTTTGGCTGAAAATTTAGCGGAAGTTCCAGCTTTAAAAGCAGGTCAAAAAATCATCCAACCTTTAGAAAACCCCATCAAAGCCTCTGGTCATTTACAAATTCTTTACGGGAACTTAGCAGAGCAAGGATCTGTTGCTAAAATTACCGGAAAAGAAGGTTTGGTATTTAAGGGAACAGCTAAAGTTTTCGAAAGTGAAGACGATGCCAACGATGCCATCCAAAATCAAGAAATTGTGGAAGGCGATGTGATGGTGATTCGTTACTGTGGGCCCAAAGGAGGTCCAGGGATGCCTGAAATGCTCAAACCGACTTCCGCTATCATGGGACAAGGTTTAGGCAAAAAAGTAGCCCTGATCACTGATGGTCGTTTTAGTGGTGGTACCCACGGTTTTGTAGTAGGACACATTACACCAGAAGCACAATCTGGTGGTTTAATTGGTTTACTAAAAAATGGAGACCAAATAACCATAGATGCAGAAAACAACTTGATTGAAGCGCACATCTCTGACGAAGAAATTGCAACCAGAAGAAGTCAATGGACACAACCACCACTCAAAGCAGATTTTGGTTTATTAAGAAAATATGCGAAAACAGTTTCCTCCGCGAGTGAAGGCTGTGTAACGGACGAATTTTAATTAAAAAAGTATGATCAGAAGCTTGATTTTCAAGTTAGATCAAAAGAATAAATAAATAGGTATGGATATTAATCAGACTATAGCTAAACCAGATAACCTTGCTCAAAAGCCAAATCGCATCAGTGGTGCTGAAGCTGTCCTACGTTGCTTAATCGAGGAAGGGTCCAATACAATTTTTGGATATCCAGGTGGGGCTATTATGCCCGTTTATGATGCCCTGTATCATTATCAAGATCGAATCCAACATGTCTTGCCAAGACATGAGCAAGGCGCTATTCATGCTGCCCAAGGATTTGCAAGGGTAACCAGACAAACAGGTATTTGTATGGCCACTTCTGGACCTGGTGCGATGAACTTAATGACGGGATTGGGAGATGCTATGCTAGACTCTACCCCATTGGTTTGTATCACAGGCCAGGTATTTAGCAAATTATTGGGATCGGATGCCTTTCAAGAAACGGATGTCGTTGGATGTACCATGCCCGTTACCAAATGGAATTATCAAATAACTGAGGCTAGCGAAATACCAGCCGTATTTGCCAAAGCATTCTATATCGCCAATAGTGGTCGGCCGGGCCCGGTGGTCATTGATATTACCAAGAATGCGCAAATTGATATGCTGGATTTTAGCTACCAAAAAAGAACCTACATTCGTAGCTATCACCCCTTACCCAAACCAGATGATATTGAACTACGTAAAGCAGCCAAACTAATCAATGAGGCAAAAAAGCCTTATATCCTGGCAGGTCACGGTATTCAAATCGCACACGCGCAGGAAGCCTTTGTGTCCT
>CAXIDD010000678.1:0-3102 GCA_964021975.1 uncultured Saprospirales bacterium
GCTCTGGAACAGACTGGACTTGCACTGTTTTCTTCTTTTTTGAGGATGTACTGTAGCTTAGTTCTCCTGGGTAAGGTGTTATACAGTATATTTTACCATCATTAAGCACCAATTCTGATGCAGGAATGTCCTTAGCAAGATTAAGTTGCTGGCCTTTTGGAATAGATAGGGTCCGTTCTTCCCCGTTGGTGGAAAAGGTAATACGTAATGCTTCCTGATTACCGGGAGCAGATTTACCATCAATCAGTCTATCGTCAACCGGAATGTTTAACTTCCCTTCCACAAGTAATGCCTTTATTTTTTCAGTGATGTCAAAAGTTGGGTAATATTTAGGTACCCCTCGATTTTCTGGTTTAAATTTTCCGAATACCGCTTTTAGAATTTTTAATTCGCCTTGATCTGCAACAATGTTGACGGGCTCTCTTTCCATCACATAGATCTGCTCTACAACATCCCCAAGCTTATATTCCATACGAAATTCCTTATTATAGCCCATGGCCGGATCACAGTCACAAAGACCGCGATTGGCTATTATATCCAGCTGGCCATCCTTTACTCGATCAGATACAATATCTGTAATATCAACCAGGCCTTCCTGTAAAAACGAACCGTATTCGGCTTTGATAATTTCTAGCTCAGGAAGCGCTTGAGGTTTCGGTTTTTTAAGCGTACTAGAAGATTCGACAAGGTGTTCCAATGAGTTAACAGTTTTTTTAAAGACGATAAAAACCGCTTCTTCCGAAGCCAACTGCACTGGGATACTGGTCGTTCCATCACCATTGTCTTTCCAGAGGGCCAGTTCTTTAATTTCTCCGGTCTCCGCATTCCATAATTCTGGCTGTTTTCCTGTAACTCTGAATTGATAAACGTCGGTTCTGCTTGTTTTTTGGGAATTGGCAATAAAATAGATGTCGGCTTTAGCTGTTTTTCTATGCATAAAACTAATATCTGCGCTATTCCCTTTTTCTACCAAAAAATCTGGTGGCACAGTTCCACCTTTGAGAAAATCTAGTACTGAACCCGTTTTAATTAAATTATTATCCCATAATTGCTTAGCGAGTATACTTACTTGCTGATCACATGCTGGATATCCTTTTAAGCTAGGAGATTTTTGAGGTTTGGCACCGATAATTGTGGCACCTGCTTTAGCTAATTCCTCTAATTTCTGAAGCGTTTCTGGTCTTGCCCAATCTGTTTTTGGCAAAAATAGAACCCTGTATTTTCCACCGACTGATGTCCTAATCATTCCATCCTCTACCTCTAGCGATTCCAATTTATTTACCCCAATAAGATCGTAATCATACCCCATGGTTTTTATCTCGGGCATGAGCAGTGCATTATTTGGAGACGACTCTCCAGTAAACACTAGGACATCTGCCACATTTTGGCCTTGCTGAAGCAGGAATTGAGAGCGCCCTACATAATCTAAAAATGCTTCCCCTTGGCTCCACCAGGTATTCAATCGGTTGAAATCTAAGCCGTGATAACTTAAAGCCAGCCCTGGTCCTACATCCCAAGGTTGGTGCACATAGGTATGAAATATAAATCGGGTAATACCTTGTGCCCAAGCTCTATCACCGATGGACTTAATCGTAGCCGGATGCTGAGCCCAGCCGCCTATCCCCGTAAAAGATTCTGCGCCAACGATAGCACTTCCATTTAAATGAGCGATGGAGGATACAAATTTAGGAGAGTCAAAAAATGGGAATCCGCCACTCCAAAATTCACACATAACAATATCACCAGTGGCCCCAACTTGCATATTGTCAAAAGGCCCCCAATAGGGTTCGACTGAGAATTTCATTCCATGTGCGTGACAGCGGTCCCGAAAATAAGCATAGTAATTTTCAGCGATCAGATCACCGACTGTTCGGCGAAAATCCCAGAGAAAGCGCTCTGTAACTTCTCCTCCATCCACATAATAGCCGGCTAAAGTTGGCAAAAAAGAGCGGCAGTCATACCCTCGTAAACGCTTGAATTCGGCATCAAATCCAGCTGTCCAGTTGGTAGTCCCTACCTCATAGCTATCAATAATGCAATTATTCACCACGGAGCCTATTAAATCCCCCAAGGCATCAATAATGGGTTCTATCCCACCTTGCCAATAGACATCTACTGCTTTTTTGCTCATTTTATCACACTCCAATCCAGAACCACCTTCAGGGGCCGGCCGGTTTTTATGCCCCGTTGGAGTATGGCCTAATCGTAAAATCACCCATTCTCCGGCAGGAACCTTCCATTCCAAAAATCCGTCCTCCGTAAGTTTTGAACTTAAGTCAATAATAGTTGATTGGTTAATTATAGCTGCCTTAGGTATCATCTTGGTATCAGGCTCTAAATGTGTTCGAACCCGACCATCCAGTTTTTTATAATCTAAGCCATCTATTCTAAGCTCGCTTTTGGGTTTTGGGAAAGCCAGTACCGCAATATCTTTATAGTAATCTAAACGAGTTTCAGGTTGAGGTATAGAACCTTTAAAAAGTGTTCCTCCTTCTAGTATTTTCTCACTATAAACCACGGTTTGCATAGCATATTCTGGTGTAATCCAGGGGCCACCACTAGAAGACCAGCCTGCCCCATTATGAAACGCCAGTTCAAGACCTAGACGTTTGGCCTCTTCAGCGGCATATTTAAAATGGGCTAACCATTCCGAACTTAGATAACGGAGTTGGCCTTCTGGCAATCCTAATTTTACATTAAATAACTGAGCTTCCTGAATACCCACCTTTTTCATGGCTTCTAAATCTGCAGTGATCCCTTGCTTGGTAACATTACCATTCATCCAATGCCACCAGGTACGCGCTTTTGCATCAGCCGGTGGATTTTCAAAGCCTTTCTCAAGTTCTAAATCTGTTTGTGCAAAAGCTGAAATGGCTATCATCAAACAAATTAATGCACAGCTTATTTTTTGTTGCATAGCTATCTTTTATTAGACTTTATTTAATTAAACTTATTACCTGGGCGGGCTGAATTTTCACAGGACCAACCAAACCAGCAGACAGCAAATCATCTCCTTTTTTATAAAACGGAAAAGCCGTAAAGGTCGATCGTTGCTGCAATGGGGCAGGTGCAGATAATGGAACAGACATTTTATCGCTGGCG
>CAXIDD010000679.1:0-3101 GCA_964021975.1 uncultured Saprospirales bacterium
TCGCAATGGTAAGATTTATAAAGGTAGTGTTCTTCCAGATTTTCCTATTGAGGTATCGGCTTCAGATAAAGACTTAACACTCAAAAAAGCAAGAGATTGGTTGGATCAGCAAAATAATTGACTGTAAACAACCGGTACGTTCAATTTTGGTTAATTAATTATTTATCTTTCTTTCGGTCGAACACATCTCTCCAACAAACCTTTAATCAATAGCGTATATTTAATCAAGGCTCCGGTCTAAAGATAAATGCAGTAAATGCTCCAAAAAACGCTCAAAATAGCTACCTGGATATTCTTAATCTTACTCAGTATCTTCGTACTGGCTGGAGGGCTATTGCAAATTCCTAGTATTCAAAATAAAGTTGTTGATCGGATTACAAAAAGTTTATCCCAAACTTTAGCTACTGAAGTGACTATTGATCGAGTAAGTATTGATTTTTTCAATAGGGCTATTCTTCAAGGTGTATATTTAGAAAGTCAAGCTTCAGACACCTTACTTTTTGCTGATAAAATTCAAGCTAATTTCAATTTATTTTCTTTGCTAAAAAGGCGGATTGACATCAATCAAGTTGCGCTCAATGGGACGCAAATTAAGCTTTACCGAAATGAGGTAGACTCTACTTTTAATTTCCAATTCTTAATTGATGCTTTTGCTAGCGACCAGCCAAGAGATACTTCCCAAAAAGTTCGGCCTTGGACATTTAACCTGGATCGCATCAACATTCGGTCTACTTCCCTGCGCATGCTAGATGAATTCGCTCGCAGTGATCTTGATGTAACTATTGGCAATTTTGATGTAAGTGTTCAAACCTTTGACCTTGCTGAAAAGCGCATTAAACTTAAACGTATTCTATTAGATCAATCTAGTATTCGACTGAGTACACTAGCAAGCGAACCTGATCAACAGTTAATGCCCATTTCAAATACTCCAAATCAAGTTGTTTCCTTTCCAAGTATTGGCTGGGATCTCGAGGTAGGTACAGTTAGTTTGGAAGAAGATCAATTTATTTTGGAAAATAAAAACAAGATAAGAACTCCTAACGCGGTCGATTTTAACCACCTTAACTTGGAAGACATTACACTAGAACTTAAAGATTTCCAATGGTTATCAGACTTAATAAAAGTGGATATTGAAGATCTTAACTTGCTTGATCACAGTGGTTTCCGCTTGAATAGACTCAAAGGCAATCTTGCCTTAAAACCTGATCAGACTTCGATAGAAAATTTATTAATCCGGACCTCTCAAAGCAATATTGAGGCTAATTTTGTGGCCCTCCATGATGAATTTGGAGATTGGGTTCAAAACCTAGAAGATCAAGTCAGAATGCAAATTGATATCCTTCCAACCAGTATTGCATTTCAAGATTTGAACTATTTCGCACCTTCCATTAAGGAAATCAAACAAATCAATACCGACTTGACTCGGACGATTAAAATAAACGCTCAAGCTACCGGAACATTGAATCGTTTAGAACAAATTAATTTGAATGGTTCTATTGCGAATGATCTTATTTTAAGGGCCAAGGGAAGCGCTCGATTTCTCACCCAACCAGAAAAATTAAGTTACGATCTACGTTTACAAAACCTTTCCACTTCATATGACAAATTGATCAACCTAAGCTATGATGTTGAAATCCCAACAGGTCTTGATAGTTTAGGACAGATTCAACTAAAGGGTCAGTTTCAAGGCGGCACCAATCAAATAACTGGAAAGAAAATTCAATTATTGACCAATACTTATACGCAATTCATAGGAGACTTTCAGGCCAACCATCTTAATGATGAACAAGCCATTAGCTTCAATTTAGATATTCAAGAAGTACGGACCAAAGCAGCCAATTTAGAAGGTTTTGTAAAGAATGGTTTACCACCCGAAGTAGCCCGCTTAGGTGAAATGCAATATAGTGGAAAAATCACGGGTGATGTTTACAATATTAAATCTGAAGGTACGCTTCAAACAGAAGCAGGAAACCTTGAGACAGATGCCTCCATTAATTTCACCCCAGATTATACTGATGCCAACTACCGAGGTCGGCTGTCACTAGAACAATTCGATCTTGGCCATGTATTGCAGGACACGACTCTAGGGAAAGTATCTTTTGCCGTAAGAGGAGTTGGTTCTGGTCTAAATGTAGATAGTTTACAAGCAGAGGTGGAAGGCGTTGTCCGTAGTTTTGAGTATAAAAATTACAATTATCAAAATTTGGAAATTGATGGGTTTGTCCAAAAGCAACAATTTTCAGGAAATGCATCTTTTGCCGATCCAAATTTAAACTTCAATTTCCAAGGAAAGGTAAACTTGAATGATTCTATTCCAGATCTAAGGTTTAACGCTTCTATTGATACGATCAATCTACAAAACCTAAACTTCAATACAATTCCTTATGCTTTTAGTGGGGAAATTGTGTCCAACTTTAATGGAAGTACTCTTGATAATTTAGATGGATCTGTCCGCCTAAACAAGATACATTTATCAAATGACACGGCTTCCATCCAAACGGATAGTATTATTTTAGATGCCAGAAATATTCCAACAGGTAAAAGCCTGTCTTTAGTATCAGAGTTTTTCCAAGCTGATATTAAAGGAGATTACCGCTTGAGTGATCTACCTGCCATCTTAGTAAATTATGTAAACGATTATTTTCCAGTTGATCAATTTCTAGGTGCTAAAGACCAACCCGAAGAATTAGCCATTGAGCCCGGTATGCCCAAGCGCCTACTCCCCGATCAATCTTTTGTTGCCCAAATCAGCCTGGATAAACCGATGCCATTATTAGGCCTATTCATTCCTAATATTTCAAACCTAGATACCGCAAATATTCTGTTGAAATTAGATACTAAAGCTAAAAAAATAGCTATTCAAGGAGCAATGCCCAAATTGACCATCCAGGGAAATACCCTATCTGACCTATCCGTAGAAATGGCGGGTAGTCCCAGCTTATTAAAGGCAAGTATAAAGGCTGAAAATATTGATTGCGGTTTGCCTAGTCCACTTAGTTCGGCTCAAATTAATTTAGAATTGGGCGACGATAGTTTAAGGGTACAAGTGCAGGCAGAAGAAACAAAAGCCGACACTTCTTATGTCAAAATAGCTTTAGGTG
>CAXIDD010000680.1:0-3067 GCA_964021975.1 uncultured Saprospirales bacterium
TCCACGTAGGTACATTAAGTAAAGGTGCTGCTTTCAAAATGTTGGTCAATTCATTATTGGCTCAAGCCATGTTGGTATTTGCAGAAACCCTGCATTTAGGAGAAAAAATGGGCTTAGATAAAAACTTTTTACTCAATACCTTACCCAATTTAAAGGTATCCGCACCATTTACAAAAGCGAAAGCAGAAATGATTCGACAAGATGATTACAGCGTCCAATTTCCACTGGAGTGGATGCAAAAAGACTTGCATTTAGTTACTACCACTGCTTACGAACATGGCCAATCCTTGTACATGGCCAACATCGCTAAAGAAGTCTACAATTCAGCAAAGCAGAAAGGCTTGAGTAGATCAGATTTTGCGGCCATTTATAAGGTGTTTGAATAATAGCTTATAGTAACATAAGTATTAGACAGCCGAAGTTTGAAAACTTCGACTATCTAATACCTCTGCTACCACCACTTTCCTTTATCACCCAGCGGCTCAAAAACACGCATTTGTTCTAATAAAGTAATTGGATCAGGCGCACTCAAAAGTAAATTTCTATGGAAATCTTTTAGGAATTTTTCTTGGACCATATGGTCTAATTGTGCTAGCAAATGATCAAAATAGCCCCTAATATTCAATAAGCCAATCGGATAAGGATGTTGCTCTAGCTGTGCTAAAGTCAGCATTTCAAAGAGCTCATCTAAGGTGCCAAAACCTCCGGGCAGGACAATCGTCCCTTGCGCACGTTTGTACATTTCTACCTTGCGAGTATGCATTCCATCCACGATAATCAATTCGGTAATGCCTCGATGGCCAACCTCTTTTTGCATCAAAAACTCTGGGATGACACCAATTACATTTGCCCCTTGATCGAGCATAGTATTGGCAATGATGCCCATTAAACCTACGTTCCCAGCGCCGTATACAAGATCAATATTTTGATCAACAAAAACCTGCCCCAGCTCTTTGGCGGCTTCGGCATAAACAGGGTCTTGTCCACTACTAGAGCCACAGAATACTTGAATCGCTTTCATCTTTTATTTCGTTTTAGGCCTATTCTTCAGGCATTTCCATCCGTAAGGAATCAATAAATCGGTTTCCACCAGCTTGGTTGGTAGCTAATGGGATATTGTGTACATCACAGAGGCGCATCAACATATTGACATCTACTTCGTGTGGATGTTTTCCAAGGGGATCCCGGAAAAATATGACCATATCCACTTTGCCTTCCACTAATCTACTTGCTATTTGGGCATCTCCTCCATAGGGACCAGATTGCATCCGCTCTACTTCTAAGCCTGCTTTTTCTAGATAAGTTCCAGTTGTTCCTGTGGCAATTAGTTGAATGCTATTTTTTTGAAAAAAATCAATATGATCTCGAATAAAGCCAACCATGTCTACCTTTCGGGCATCATGGGCGATAATCGCAATTGTCATGTTACTCATGTTTTTCGTTTGGGTTTGTTATAAAAATGTGAAAAAAGCTAACTTAGAATGATTCTAAAAAGGAATTAACTACTTTCGCGGTTGAATTTACAAACTTCGGAGTAAGTTAAAAGCCTACTCCATAAAAAACCAAATTAAGATGAAAAAAGTAGTATTCTTTTTTGCTCTTTTAGTCGGCTTTGCCGTACAGTCCAATGCACAAATTAAGACGCCAGCACCTAGTCCAGGAGCTAAATTAGAACAAACTGTAGGCTTGACTGATATTCACATTGAGTATTCTCGTCCTGCAATGAAAGGTCGGACGATCTTTTCTGCCGATGGATTGGTAGCTTACGGAAACGTTTGGAGAACTGGTGCAAACCAAGCTACCAAATTAACTTTTACAACAGATGTTAAAGTAGGTGGAGTAGAATTAGAAGCAGGAACATACGCCATGTTGACCAAGCCAACTGCTAGTGAGTGGACGGTAATGCTTTTCCCTCACGAATCTACGAATTTTGGAAGTTACTTGGATAAAGAACCAGCGGCTGAATTCAAAGCCAAGTCTATGAAATCTGCTATGCCTATTGAATCTTTCCAATTCATGATTGACGGTATCAACAACAATGGCGCAAATATCATGATGGGCTGGGAGAACACCATTGCGATGTTCCCTGTTGAAGTACCTACTCAAAAGATCACTATGGCTTCTATCGAGCGTACGATGGCTGGACCATCAGCGGGCGATTATTATGCTGCGGCTTCTTACCTTCAATCTGAAGGGAAAGATTTGAAAAAAGCACACGAATGGGTCAAAAAAGCAAATGCGGAAAGCCCTCGTTACTGGACGCTAGGAGCTCAGGCTCAAATTGAAGCAGACTTAGGTATGAACAAAGAAGCAATAGCAACAGCTAAGCGTTCTATGGAAATGGCTAAAGAAGCAGGTAATGCAGACTTTGCTCGCACAACTGAAGCCAATATCAAGAAATGGTCTATGTCTAAGAGATAGACCTTATTTTGTTTTTTAATAGATAAAGAAGCTGTATCAATTAAGTTTTGATACAGCTTCTTTTTTGAATTAACATGTACTAATCGCTTTTTAGAAATTTACTTGGATTAGAAAAGGTCAACTTTGTAGCCTGCCTACTTACGGTTAGAAGTGCAATGATGGCAACTATTCCACTCGCCATTAAAAATACCCACCAGGCAATATCGACTCTGTAGGAATAACCCTCCAACCAGTTTTTCATCAAATACCAAGAAATAGGGATGCTTACAAGCGCTGAAATAAATAATAATTTCATGTAATTGGAGGTGAGTAGATTAAACAAACTTCTACTAGAAGCCCCTAGAATCTTTCGAATACTAATTTCTTTGCTACGCTGTTCGGCCATGAAGGTAGAAAGTCCAAATAATCCCAAACAGGCAATCACGATGGCCAAGATGGCACAGCTAGCAAATACCCTTTTAGTCCGCTTGACATCACTATACATTCCAGCATAATCTTCTGACATAAAAGAATATCTGATGGGTTGATTTGGCAAAAACTGCTCCCATATTTTTGTAACTTCAGTCAGTGCACTAGCGGACTCATTGGCATTGATTCTGACGGCTACGATAGCTGCGCTTCCACTACCTCGTAAAAAGGCTAGCGG
>CAXIDD010000681.1:0-3065 GCA_964021975.1 uncultured Saprospirales bacterium
TTTTATTTCTAATGTACGAAATAAAACCATAACCATCCTAGCTTGAAACAGGCAGGTAATCATCTAGATTACTTCTTTCATTCAATACAATTTGAATTTTTTAAAATAAAACTGGGATCCATCGGGAAAAATCCTGCGCTCAAACTTCTTAGTAGCAAAGGCACTGATTTAAAGTGCTTTTCAATAAAGAATCTGATTATTCATAAAACTTCTAAAAATAAAAATCATGAAAAACCTGTTGGCAATTTTAATAGTATTAAGCTTCACTTTAACAGGAAACACCTTAACCGCTTCCACACTTGGTCATCCGATAAATCCAGAACTTATGGAGCAAGAAGGGTCTAGTGTTTTTGTACACATAACGGCACAATTGGTAAAAAAGACGCCCAAAGGAGCTATCATCGAAATAACCGCTATCAAAGCGGTTAAGAAAAATAGCCCCCTAAGAAAAAATCAATTGAAAGCCACCATGCAATTAAAAGGCAATCAACTAGGTATTCAATTGGAAAATAATGAGCGAAAAATAGCACGGATTAAAATGCCTGAAGGCTTCAAAATCCCTCCATCGATTGCCCAAAAGCTGGGAGCATCTCAGTCCGTAGTAATGAGTGGTGGTAGTACGATGTTACAACCTCAAAGTCTATCGATGTTGTGGTTTGAAATTCAGTAGAGCCTGGCATACTGGATTTTGAACACCTTTGGCGAATTAATTCGACATTATGTTAGCTTATAGCTTTCAAATGGTTATTGGGACCGTTTGGAAGTTATTTTGTCTAATCCAAAGGAGTAGGAATATTGGAGGCTAAGCCGGCCCTTGATTTCCAAATTTTCTGATCAGAAAGGCAAAAGAAAGCGGTTATGGATTTTTGTGCTACCATTCGATCTAAAACACTTAATACATCTTGACTTTCTTCCGATAAAAGATTTAGGAAGTTGGTATCTTTAAGTAAACCCTGTGCAAAAGGAAAATCTCGTTGGTACAATTCTAATTGTGGATCTATTGTTTTGACTTTAGTCGTGGGATCAAAGACATAACTTCCCGTTCGCATTTCAGCAATCGCATCTTGGATAATCTGAGTTTCTTCGTTATCAGGAAGTAGTCGACTCTCAAAGGTATAGCTAATAACATCGTCCTCCGAAATGGTCGCATTCAACTGTAGTTTATGTCTTACCGTGATGGTCCCTTGGTCTTCCTCCACTTCATACAAACGGACCTTAAAAAGATCTCTTACCCCCATCGTATTTGTAGCTAAGGCATCTGAAGAACTTAAAAAAAGATAGCGATTCTCAAAGGAACTGGCTTTGCCAATCAAATAGATATTATCTACTGCAAAAAGGTCTAGCTCTACCTCACTTTCTGATAAAACAAAAACAGGTTCTCCTAATTGTTCATCTGCTACCGATAAGCCATTCAGATAGAGCATCCTATTGTCTTGAAATACAAGATCCGTTGCTGCTTTACCTAACAAGACCAGTTCGCTCCTTGGTTGCTGGAGGTAAAACAACCTACTAATTTCGGAACTGGCATCGAAAGCACGGGTCAATTGATAAGCTGGGGCAAGGATGGTATCACAAGGATCAAGTAGATAGAATTCATCAACAATTTCATCAAAATATAGGGCCTCCTGAGGTAAAACGGGCTCCTCTTTTTGACAGGCATAAAACGATAAACCGCCTAAGACAATTACAATTACAGCTTTATTCATCATAACCAAATATTTAAACCAAGGGTCAGCAATTGATTTCTAGCCGTAGATTCCGTTTCTTCGATGGCTTGATAGCCTACTTGGTAATGTAGGACTAAATTAAATTTACCATAGCCCACTCCAGCAGATAGGACTAAACCAAAATCAAACGGAGACAACTCTTGGAGCGGCGTTTCCTCAAAGATTTTATCGTTCACTTTTATTTCACTCTGTAACAAAACGGAACCATATCCACCAAGACCTGTATGAACATAAAATCGCTCCTTCTGATAACGTAAATTAAGAGGCTGCAAACGCAAGCCTAGATAGGATAAAGAGACATCAGACTCTACGAGACCATCCGTAAAGGTCTCAAAGCGTTCTTTACCGCCTTGCTGCGCAAAATAAGCATCTAGACGCAACTCATAGAGCTTCTTTCCTGTACGAAGAGAAATACCCGCCATCCAAGCGTTTTGATGGAGAGGACCAAAAGGCTTGAACCGATCCTTAGGAGAACGATAAAAATCAGCTCGACCAATAGCCCCGAATACGGCGACATCACCTCTTCTTATGGCTAATGGTGTCTCTTCTTGTGCCTGGAGTGCATTTAGGGTGCAGATAAGCAACAAAATTAAAGAAAAGTATAGTGCATTTTGCTTGGTCATCGCAATTCCGTTTCATGAATCATTGTATTAGAGCAAGCTCTAAATTCTAAAAATACGGTTTTGCTAAGCTTCTAGAAATTCTAGAGTCGTAAAGTTATGATTTTATAGAACTCGGTCTACTAAATTGAAAGCATACTTTCATCTAAAACCAGTCCAGCATTATCTTTTAAAATAGCAATTGAGGAGGTATTTGTATAGTTATTAAAGTAAATGTAGTGTTTGTAAAAAACAGCATCCTATGTTTACACTTATAGTGTAGTCCCCCCAATTACCGAAGAATGATAACCTTCTCTTGGTGAATTTTAGTCCTGTGTTTATCAAGAAAGTATACAAACACCATCCCTTGTTCTAATTGATTGACGTTGATACTCAAATTATCTGCGAGGAATTGTTCCTGGTGTAAAAGTTGTCCAACTTGATTATAGATTTCTACAAACCTAGCATTACTATTTTGTCTTTGTAGCTGTAACTTATTACTTGCTGGATTAGGAAATACTTTAATTGGTACATCTAGGGAAGCAGATATATTAGTAGTTATCGCGTCTTCCCCATCACAATCTTCATCAATACCATTATCTGGGATGTCAATTGCTGATGCATTGATTAAGGGATTATCATCCTGGCAATCTTCATAAAAAGCAAATCCATCCTGATCTTGATCATCATCTAAGTCATAAAAAGCTATTTTACTTAGATTGGTAAGTCCCAATTGTAC
>CAXIDD010000682.1:0-3059 GCA_964021975.1 uncultured Saprospirales bacterium
CTCAGAGTCCAAATGGCATCCTTCATGGACATGCCGAGCACTCAATGCCTCCGTCACTTACAGGAGGTGTTGGCTTAGAGGGGATGATGAAATTGGATACTTACGCAAAATCAGGAGGAACCTTGATCTTTTTCGATGCCGCGAGTGATCTGGCTATTGAGCAATTTGGCTTGCCAGTGCGCAATGTCATTTCTAATTTATCTTCCAGTAATTTCTTTATTCCAGGTTCTTTAATCCGGATGAAAGTGAATACAGATCATCGTCTCGCATTGGGTATGATGGAAGAAGTAGCCGCCTCGTTTAATCGAAGTAGAGCCTTCCAAAAGTATACCCAACGTAAAAGTGGAGAAGGTGGTGCAGAGGATATAGCTGATGCGCCAGAGCACCAAGTTAATGAAGTAACAAGTTATGCTGATAAAGACTTGTTGATGAGTGGTTGGGCCATGGGTGAAGATCGGTACTTGAAAAATAAAAGTGCCATGGTACATTTACCATACGGAGATGGTAACATGGTACTATTTGGTTTCAGGCCACAATTCCGTGGACAACCCCGTGGGACCTACAAGCTAATCTTTAATTCTATTTATTTGGGTGCCGAAAAGTAGCCACTATAGCGTTATTCTAAACCATATAAGGCATAAAAGATCTTTCTTATTTGTCTTATATGGTTTAAATAAAATCTAATAACCTGCTAAGATTTCAACCAATAATTATGGCCTCTAACCAAGAATTTGTAGATTTTGTGACCAATCAAATTATCAGTGAAACGGAGGTTGTTGCCAAAAAAATGTTTGGCGAATATGGTGTTTTTTGTGGCACCAAGATATTTGCTTTAATCTGTGATAATCAATTGTTTATCAAGCCTACCAATGCCGGCCGTACCTTTATCGGCGAACCTATTGAAGCACCAGCTTACACAGGAGCAAAACCTAGTTTTTTAATTGAAGAACATTTGATTGAAGATAGCGATTGGCTAAGTGAGCTAGTACGAATCTCAGTGCTTGAATTACCAGAACCAAAGCCTCGCAAAAAGAAGAAGAAAAGTAGCAAATAAGTTGGCCTTTTTTACAACGGCCATTTCAGGCAGTATTAACCAAATTTTTTTTTGATTTTTGCATCCTGCATAAGTTTTTATGTACATACCTTCATATGTACTTATTTAATGTTTTGCTAAAAGAGTGAAAAGGAGAATAAATTTTGTGGAGCTTAAAATATTGACTACATTATAACAAATTTAGTTCTTTGGTTTACAAAGGAGATGGAGGTAAAGTCTGTTGACTAAATAAACTAAGGCACATCCTACTTTCAAATTAAATTGCACTCAATTATGAGCTTTAAAAACCAATTCCTAAAAAAAACACTCTTATTGCTATGTCTCTTATTAGGCATGCAAACTAATTACCTTCAAGCAGCTCCTCCGCTAGAGAAGGATCCTTCTAAGTTGAAAACATCTGTAGCGGTCGATCCTATTCAAGTAAGTGGTCGGATTACAGATTCCAATGGAGATCCACTTCCAGGAGCTACCGCTCTAGAAAAAGGAACATCCAACGGTGCTTTTGCAGATGACAATGGAAACTATACCATTACCGTAGATGATCAAGCGACCTTAATTTTTACTTATTTAGGTTATGAAAACATAGAAGTACCTGTACAAGGGCGAACTGAAATTTCTGTTCAAATGGAATCATCTGTTTCAGCTTTAGATGTAGTTGTAGTAACAGGATATGGACGTCAATCTAAAAGAGATATCACAGGATCTGTATCAACTTTATCTGCTGCACAAATCCAAAGTATTCCAGTAACTAGTTTTGAAAATGCCATTCAAGGACAAATGGCAGGTGTCCAGGTAAGTGAAACAAGTGGAGAACCTGGAGCTGGTCCAACCATTCGGGTACGTGGTTTAGGTTCCATTTCGGCGGGTAACGAACCACTTTATGTAGTTGATGGATTTCCGATATCTAAAAATGTAGATCTAGGAGTACAAGGAGATAATTTCCGTCGTGGAGATGGACGGTTTAGACCACCTTCTCAAAACCCTTTAGCTACTTTAAGTCCTAATGATATTGCCTCAATTCAAGTGTTAAAAGATGCCTCTGCTGCGGCCATTTATGGTTCCAGAGGGTCAAATGGGGTGATTTTGATTACCACCAAAACAGGCAAAAGATCTGGGAAACCAGTGGTTTCTTATGATGCTTTTCTTAGTAATCAATCCGTTGCCAACAAATTGGATTTAATGAATGCGGCTGAGTATGCCAATTATGCGACGGAAGCAGCCAATAATGCCTATCTCGATAATAATCCTGGGGCAAGTGCTAGTGATCCCAATTCTATGCGTAGCAATGCGAACTGGAGGATAGCAGATGATTTTCAAAATCCAGATGGTACAGATACCGATTGGCAAGATGAAATATTTAGAACGGCATTGCTGCAAAGTCATAATCTAGCTGTTTCAGGAGGTTCTGAAAATATCGGCTATTATTTGTCGGCAGGCTATTTCAATCAGGAAGGAATCATTGAGAAATCTGGATTTGACCGTTATAGCATCCGGATGAACTTGGAAGCTGATTTATCAGAAAAACTACGAGTGGGATTAAATATGAACCCATCTTATACAACTTCGGATAAGCTGCCAGCGGGGTCGCCGTATTTTGCAAGACCTCCGGGAATTGTTTATTCCGGAATCGTTCATTCCCCAACGGTTAGACCTTATAATGCGGATGGGACACCTAATCAATTAGATAACCAAAGTTATTTGTTTACTTCTGATGGAGAGACATCTTCTCAATCTACAGCTAGTAACCCTTTAGCTATTATTGATGCCATTGAGGATCAGCTGAATCAGTTCCGGACACTTACTAACTTGTACGCAGAGTATGACTTAGCTAAAAGCTTAGTATTCAAATCATATATTGGTTTGGATATCAATAATTACAAAAGAAATTGAAATTGGAATAAAATTGACTTTCAAAGAAATTGTATTTTCATTTGATGTTTCAAATGTATTTTGTTTTGTAAGAAAAACTTTTGGTAAAACACATAGAGTTCATTATAGGCGTGAT
>CAXIDD010000683.1:0-3044 GCA_964021975.1 uncultured Saprospirales bacterium
GAGACATTACACTGGTTGCTTCTTATACCGGCTACACGGATAAGCGTGCTAGTATTAACGTTTCTGCTGGACAAAATGCTACACTTAACTTTGATCTGGCATCCGGCTTAACCATCGACCAGGAAGTAGTGGTTTCCGGATCTCGTAAAAGAGAAAAACTAACCGAATCCCCCGCTACAATTGAAACCATTTTTGCCAGTGAAATTGCCAGCTACTCAGGTAACCCCGGAGAACTATTGGCCAGGCAAAAAGGTATAGATTACTTTCGTGCTGGCGTCGCTGGCCCAGGCATCAATATCAGAGGATTCAACTCTAATTTTAATGCCAAGAACCTACAAATGACCGACGGAAGATACTCTACCTTGATTGCAACGGGCCTACCTTATGGTCCTTTAAATACGACCATTCAGGATGATATCGAGCGCATCGAGATTGTACTCGGTCCAAACTCAACTATGTATGGGCCCAACGCGCACAATGGTTTACTCAATACCATTACCAAAGACCCACGCACCTCAGCAGGTACCACCATCGCACTCAACGCTGGCAACCAGTCGACTTTAGGCGCACGTTTCCGACACGCACAAGTCCTGAGTGATAAATTTGCATTTAAAGCAATGGCCTCCTACACCAGAGCGGAAGAATTTGATTATGTAGATACCGTTTATATCGATCGCTTAGGTGCGGATGGTAATCCTGGTGTTGATGGCATCAAAGAGGCCTACGAAGAGTTCGAATTGGACCGTGATTTAGAATTTTTAAAAGCAGAAGCTGCACTATATTACACCCCAAAAGAAGATGTAGATATTATCTTCAATGCTGGACACAGCAACAGTACTTATCTCGCACCTACTAATGTAGGACGGAATCAAATTATTGACTGGCGGGTGAATTATTACCAATTGCGTTTGACCTCTCCACATTGGTTCGCTCAAGTTAACTACTCCGGTTCTACAACTGATGATACTTATTCTATAGATGACCGGACGAAGCAATATTACCGGGGAATTGATGCAGGTTTGAGTCCTGCCGATGCAGCCGGTGAATTTTCTTATGCCAGTGGGGCACGCTTCCGCGATAACTCTCGCCGTTGGTCTTCTGAAGTACAATACAATAACACTTTCGGTAAACTAGAACTCATAACTGGCGTCCAATACTTTTTGGATCAAGCCAACAGTTTAGGCTCCTATTTATTAGATGAGAATGAAGATGATTTTATCAATGTTAATCAATTGGGTGCGTATGCCCATCTAACTTATGACTTTGGTGGTGGTTTCCGAGCGATTGGAGCTGCTCGTCTGGATGATCACGAAATCTATGGGACTAATTTTGTACCTAAATTTGGGCTACAACACATTGGAGACATGGGGACCTGGCGTTTAACTTATGGTCAAGGTATCGCAGCACCAACCATTTTGAACATGTTTGGTAATCTATTTACAGGCTTAATTTTAGGAAATGCAGAAGGTTTCACCCTGCTAAATGGAGATGGCTCCACCAGGCAAGTAGAACCTCAAAGTGTGGAACGGTTACAGACCTTTGAATTGGGTTACCGAGGTCAGTTGAAGAAAAACAAGTTGTTCTTGGATGCCAATGCCTATTACAACATATCTAATGACTTTCTAAGTCCACTTGCTGTTCTTGGTGTCGCTACTCAACGTGGGAATACCCCCATCCAGGAAGTACAATCCGGCTTTGCCATTTATAATGGCTTAGTTGCTTCCTACATTAACTTTGGAGAGTTCAACACCTATGGTTTAGATTTAGGATTGACTTATTACTTCAAACCAGAGTTAAGCGCCACCTTCAATTATTCTTTGTTTGATTATAGCATCGACGAGGATAATTTAGAAAATGATTTTGACAACAATGGGACGGTTAATTTCCTTGATTTACTCGTTAATGCACCTAACCACAAAGCCAACTTGAATATTTCTTATCGGGGAGATAAGTTCTTTGGTAGCTTGTTCACCCGTTGGGTAGAAGAATATGACTATTTTTCTAGCTTCCAAATTGCTTCTCGTTCTTATCCTGATTTGACCTATCGTGGTGTACCAATTGTGGAAAATGCACGCAGTGCAGATGCCTTCAATTATGGCCCATTGGGTGGTTTTGTCACCTTTGACTTATCAATGGGTTACCACATCAATGACATTTTCACCATTTCTGGTACGGCGAGTAATCTTTTTGATACCGAGCAAAGAGAATTCACCGCAGCACCTCCCACTGGTCGCTTAATCGCTTTTGAATTAAAAGTCAATCTACCAGAGATCTCGAAGAAAAAGTAATATTTAAATAGACTAATTGATTCAGGGTCGGCATAAAAACCGATCCTGGATTTTTCTACCTGAAAGCAACAAAAAAAGTAGGTAATGATGCCTAATGCAAGAATTATTGCTAGTGGTGCTTTTGCACCCAAGCAAGTAATCCCCAACCAATATTTCAACGAATTACTAGGAGAGGATGTAGACACCTGGCTTCGAGAGAAAGTACACATCTACGAACGCCGCTGGTGTAGCGAGGATGAAAGTACTGCGGACCTATGTGAAGCGGCGGCTCAACAAGTACTGCAAAGAGCAGGCCTAAAAGCAAGTGATCTGGATTTGATCTTAGTCGCAACGGATACGCCCGAATTTGTTTCTCCTTCCACAGCTTCGGTTGTACAGAATCGATTAGGTGCTACTAAAGCCGGGACTTTTGATATCAACACCGCTTGTGCCGGTTTTGTAACAGCCCTGGACATTGGAGCCAAATACATCAAAGCGGATGATCATTACCAATATGTATTGGTCATTGGAGCTTATGCGATGAGCAAATATTTAAACAAAGCTGATAAAAAGACCGTCACCTTATTTGCAGACGGGGCCGGGGCTGTTATCTTACGCTCTGAAAAAAACAATAGCCTGGGTTTTCAAACCAGCCAGCTCATTTCTAAAGGAGAATACAATGAATGGATGGGCATTTATGGTGGAGGCACCAAACTTCCAAGTGACCAGGAGGTCATCCGTAAACATGATCACCAGTTAAAGTTTGTCAAAAAATTT
>CAXIDD010000684.1:0-3043 GCA_964021975.1 uncultured Saprospirales bacterium
TATTGGACAGCAAGGCTCTACTTAGCGCGGCCATCATCATCCCATGTTCCAAACGCATGCCAATATCTAGTAAGGGTCTCCCCTCCTCTACACTTAAACTTCCCACAATAAAACCTTGTAAAGCAGCTAGGTTATCGATGAGTTGGTCTAAGGCCCGACGTACCGCCCGCGAATTTTTATTTTGATCCTGTCCAAATTTTTCCCAAAACTGATCGGTTTGATCCAACATTCTCCAGGTGTCCGGTGCCCATCGATTCCGAACAGCCGTAGCTGAATTTTTCAGCATTCTCAAAGAATTTGCTAAGCTTCCAATCAAATCATAATCTCCTAATAATGCCGATAATTGATCCGCTGGGGCCTCTAAATTAGCGTGGCCTTCCTCTCCTACAAATCCAGGATAGGTCAAAGTGATGTGCGTAATACCTTGTAACAATAATGGCCAGGTCTCCTTATCTGCTGGGTCTTCAAAATTTTTAATATCTGCTTCATTTTTTAAAATGACTCTTAAAAAACGAGCGGTATATTTAATGCGCATCAAATAACGCCCCATCCAATAGATTTGGGACGCGATCCGACTCGGTAAATCGTTCAACTGTTTATAAGAATTCCTTGGTACGGTATCACTAGATTTAAGCCGAATGGGTTTTACCTTTTCATCCGAAATTACCCAGGTGTCTTTTCCTAGGCCTCCAGATCGATTGGAAACGTGACTATTGCCAAGCTTTGGGGCGCTTCTGGTTAAGCCTCCTGGCATTACCTCGTAATCCTTTCCACCCGAACTAGCAAAACAGCGCAGTACGGTACTCCTAGGTTCTAGGTAGTTCCCACTCCAAGAAGGTGCGGTTGAAAAAATAGCTTGCTCTTGCCCGACAAAGCGGTAAGGGAATTGTTTAATTTTTTGTACCCACTGCTGTTTTTCTGCTTTGGTTAGTTCCCAGCCGTAAACCGTTTTCCGAGGTCCTATGCGTTGGAGATCTTTGATGACCAATTGGTCCAAATGTTCCAACACGTAGTTCATTTCTTTAGGCTGTCCGCACCACCAACTGGCGATGTTTGGTAATAAAAGATCTGTCCCAAGGAAATAGCGGGCAATAGCGGGCATGAAGGCCATTAAACCTGGATTTTCGAGTATGCCACTGCCTAAAGGATTGGCTAAGGTGACATTGCCTGCGCGTGCTACTTCTAAGAGTCCTGCAACTCCCAATTGGGAATCGGCTCTTAGTGATAAAGGATCACAATAGCTATCATCTACATGTCGAATGATCACATCTACTTTTTCCAGTCCACTCAAAGTTTTTAGCCAGACGTATTCGTCTTTCACCATCAAATCCTGGCCTTGTACCAATTCAAAACCTTGCAAGGCACTCATAAAAGTATGCTCAAAATAGGTTAGACTATAAGGCCCTGGACTCAAGACCGCAACCAAGGGATCAGGCGTCTGATGGGGTGCCACTTGTAGTAGGTGTTGTCGTAATTTTTGATAGTAAACGCCTATTTTTTTAACCCTTGCTTTCGCAAAAAACTCCGGCAAAGCCCTAGCCATCGCAACACGATTCTCTAGGCTGTACGCCAAGCCCGAAGGTGCCTGTGCACGATCACCAATCACCCATAATTGTCCATCTGTACTCCGAGAAATATCCACTGCATACTGTAAAATGGCCCGTTCGTTGGGAAACTTCATTTGATCACAAGCCCGTAGGAACTGTCGATCTGCAAATATCAGTTCTGCTGGAAGAATCCCATTTTTGAATAGATTCCGAGCTCCGTATAAATCTTTATAAATCAAGTCCATTAAATGGACACGCTGCTCTACGCCCGCCTTGATGGTTTGCCAAAAATCCGGAGCGATTAGAAATGGAATTGGATCCAACTCCCAGTACCGTTGTTGCTTTTTCGCTTGGTCAAACAAATTGAAACTTACACCATTGTCCGCAAGCAGGCGTTGAATTTCCACATTCCGAGCAGATAATTCGTCTGCACCTAGATTTTGAATCTGCTTTAAAAGCTGTTCCCAATAAGGCAGGGCATGACCACTGTTGGCCCAAAGCTCGTCTCTGGCTTGCTCTTGCCCATCATACCCTTTCAATAAAAGCTTTAATTGCTCTTCTATGATCATATTACCTAATTAAATAGCCTATTATTTTTCAGCCCAGCGTAAATCTAAAGTATAAGGAAATTCTGGATTCTCGACTAGTGTCCGATAGGAAATAGAATTGTCAGGATCGATCGAATTTTCATTAAAAGCCGTTAATCTATTCCGAACTGGACGGTATTCTATTGTTCCAGGTGTATAATCTGTTTCTCTAAAACGATTGATCCGACGAGACTCTGCTTCTAGTGCATTCACGGGGAAGGCATCGTAGGAACGCCCACCAGGATGAGATACGTGATAGGTACATCCACCAATCACCTGATTTTTCCAGGAATCGACTAAATCAAATACCAAGGGGGCATCAATGCCGATGGTTGGGTGCAAGGCTGATGGTGGTTGCCAAGCTCGGTACCTGATCCCTGCTACGTAGGTTCCTTTGGTCCCTGTAGCAACTAATGGTACTTTACAACCATTACAAAGCAAAATATATCTAGCATCATTTAATCCCGTAATCTTCACTTGTACGCGCTCTAGGGAAGAATCTACAAATCGAGCGGTTCCGGTACTAGACATTTCTTCTCCTAAAACATGCCAGGGTTCAATGGCCATTCGAACCTCCAAGTGGATGTCCCGAATTTGAACTGTACCATACCTTGGAAAACGAAATTCAAAGAATGGATCTAGCCATTGTAGCTGAAATGGGTAACCTGCTGCTTGTAAGTCAGCAACCACCTCATTCATATCTTGCAAGCAAAAATGCGGCAGCAAGTGTTTATCATACAACTGTGTTCCCCAACGAACCAACTGATGCTCGTAAGGTTTCTCCCAGAACCAGCTGACCAAAGTTCTGATCAACAGCATTTGTACCATGCTCATTTGCCGATGTGGTGGCATATCCAGGCTTCGCATTTCCAATAAGCCTAATCGTCCAGAACTACTGTCTGGAGAATA
>CAXIDD010000685.1:0-3041 GCA_964021975.1 uncultured Saprospirales bacterium
TTCAATAGACCCATTCAACTTTCTGAAGTAGCGGCTATTGCCAAAATGAATCCCTCAGCATTCAGCAGGTACTTTAAGCGCATTCATCGCAAAACTTTCTCTAGGTATTTAATTGAATTAAGGGTAGGTTATGCTTGTAAATTATTGATGGAAAACAAATCTAACATTAGTAGTATTTGCTACGAATCTGGCTTCAATAACATCTCCAATTTCAACAAACAGTTCCGACGTATTATGAATATGACCCCTTCTGATTACATTAAAAAACATAAATAGAAAGGAGTCAATTTCTTAGCTTTTTAGTAGGTTTATTTTTTTTGATCCCATAATCGATACGGATCTCCATTTTTTTCCATCTCCGCTAAAAGCAAAGCCTCCATTTCTTCCAATTTATCTGCATACTCTGGATTCGTTGCTAAGTTGGTTTGCAAGGGCTCCGCCCGTTCATGCTCCGCTAGATACTCCTGAGGATTTTCTTTAAGGTTGAAAAGTTGAGTCTTTTGGATCGTTCCATCCATCATATCATATTTAATAAGTTTCCAATCTCCTTTTCGAACGGAGCGCTTTTAGAATGGGTTCAAAACTTTTCCCTTCTACCGTAGTAGGAACGGGAATATTGGCTAAATCACATAAAGTAGGGAGGACATCCAATAGATAAACATTACCCAAAGGACGAGATCCAGCTTCTACACCAGGCCCTTTGACAATAAAAGGCACCCGCCAAGTGTGTTCATAAAGGTTTTGCTTACCCATCAGGCCATGTCGGCCGATCGCAATACCATGATCAGCGGTATAAATGATGTAAGTATTCTCCAGCTCCCCCATTTCTTCTAATTGGTCCAAGACTCTTCCGATTTGGATGTCAATATTTTCTGAGCAGGCGTACTCCCGGCCCAACTCATTTCTTACGGTTTGTTCATCCCGGTTTTTCCAGACGCCCGGCACTCTTTCTTCATCGCGTAGTGTGGGGTGACCATGAAAAAAAGGATGTTCCACTAAATAATTATCCTGTAAAGCGGGTTGCTTTGGATTTGCAGGAGGAAGGCTACTAGTATCTGTATGATTGGTTGCGCCATATTTGGCTAGCAGCTCAGGTGTTCCATTTCTAGCATCGTGTGGATGAGAGAATCCAAAATAAATAAAAAATGGTTTTTTTTCAGTGACGGTATCTCGACTTTGTAGGTAACTCAATACTTGCTCCGCATGCCAGGCACTACCACTTTCGGCTGTCCCACCTCGTTTGGTTGCATCTCGTATAACTTGGAATTGAGCATTGGCAGCTGGATAAGAATTCCCTTTTTTACAGGTACGCATCGTTTGGTAACCTGCATTATTAAATACAGCTCCAATGGTTTGGGCTTCTAGATTATCAGGGGAGTCCGGATTTTGAAAATTCCTTCTTGATGGTAAATGCCAGACTGTACGACCACTCATAATCATATGTCTTGATGGAAGGCATACTGCTCCAGACCAAGAGCCCATATGGTAGGCATTTTCCACCACTAAGCCTTCTGCAACTAGCCGATCTATATTAGGCGTTTCTAATATAGAAGCAGGATCATAGGTTTTCAAATCAAATGGAGATTGATCATCTACGAGGATAAAAAGGAAATTAGGAGGCTTTACCTCTTCTTGTTTCTGACAAGATGAAAAAATAAATAACAAGCATAAAGAGTACAGCAAAGATCTGGATAACAAGTGCATAGGTTTAAATTTTTTCTACATAAATATAGAAAGCATTACTCTGAATACCATCCTCCATGTCAAAATAGGCGGTAAGGTTAGCTTCGCCTGCGGGTAACTCCATTTCCATAATGGCCGCTTCTTGAAGGTTGTCTACCGGTATACTTAGCGTTTGATCCCCTATTTGCAAATGGGCTTTAGTAAAGGTCATTGACTGACCATCAATTGTTCCTTGTCTATAATCGGTTGCTTCGATGGCATCTTCAATAGATGCTCCTAGGGCTAAACCACTTTCAAGAGGCCAACGCCGTAAATAAAATCGATACTTACCTGCAGACATGAAGTTCACTGAAAAAGGAGCCGGTGGCATAGGCTTACCACGGCGGATCATTTGCTGGTTCCAAGGTGGGTAGACCTTAGTTGTACGTGCATCATGACAGGTAATCACATCCATTGGAGCTGTACCTAATTCAATGACCGAAAGTTTGGTTTCTGTCATGACATCGGTCCACCATTCTTCATAGAAGCCATTCATAGCTTCTACTCGTTCTGGATATTGATCTGCCAGATTCACTTCCTGCCCGACATCTTCTTTAATATTATAGAGTTCGCTGCCATCAATCAAACGCCATTCGCCTTCCATTACACAACTGTTTCTTCCTTTTACAGGCCAAGGCACTCGCTGTGTATCTGTAACTAAAGATCTTTTCGGGGCTTCACTTTTACCCAATAAATAAGCACTGATATCTGTCCCATCCATCGTTTTAGTGGGTGTAAAAGTATTGCCTGTTAGGGAAACTAGCGTGGGCAACAAATCAACGTGGGCGGTGAGTCCATCTAATTCCCCACCACCTTTCAAACCACCTTCGGGCCATCTAACAATCATTGGCACTCGGTGACCACCATCATATTTGCTTCCTTTGGTGCCTCTCATCCCTGCATTATACCCTTTTATTTCGTTGGTTTTTCTGTTGTTAGAATAGCCACGTGCGGTACCATTGTCTGTCGTAAAAATAACAATGGTATTCTCTGCAATTCCCAATTGCTCCAACTGATTTATCAACTTGGAGAAATTATCATCAATATTGGTAATCATTCCATAGAAGCGCTTCTGCGTTTCCGTGATTCTTGTTTCGTCTTTATATCGATTGTAGTATTCTTCGGGGACGTTAAAAGGTCCATGCGGTGCATTGAGGCTTAAATAGCATAAGAAAGGTTCTTCTTTTTTGTCTTCGATAAAAGACATGGCTTCCTCAAACCAAATGTCGGTACAATAACCTTCCTTTTTTTCTGGGACCCCATTTCTAAAATAAGTATCATCAAAGTAATCATTATTCCAATAGTCTGGTGTCTGTCCT
>CAXIDD010000686.1:0-3035 GCA_964021975.1 uncultured Saprospirales bacterium
TTGGAATAAATGGTGCGATGTGCTCCAAATACTGCCGATCCAATAGCTCGTTTCGGGTCATGTGGTCCCGAATGACGACGCGCATGTTGCGGAGCAAGGAGTTTTCAGCTTCTACTTTTTTCTCGACTCTGGCCGCTAAAGTATTATTGGCTAATTCGAAGCAATCATTGTTGGTGCAAATAAGGAGGCCAGATTGTTTCATCCGGTCCAGGATTTCCAGAACTACCTCTTTTTTAATGTTCCGTTTTTCAGCTAATTCTTGTACAATTTCTTCCTCGGTCAGTTGCATCCGTTTCCCATTTTGGACAAAAAGAGAGAGGATTTTTGTACTCAGTCCATCGTATGCTTTGGCATAAAGATTATCAATCTCCTGCATCTCTTGATCCAATAGATCATCCACTACGTTCCCGGTGGGGACGAGGTTATCTAGCAGGTTTAATGTAATCTTTTTTTCTAGCATTTTTTGTTTGGTGGTTTTTTGATTTAGTGTTTTGCTGGTTTGTTTTAATCTATGCTTGGCTAATGAATTCGCCGTTAATTAATTAAACTACACTTCGATACAACTTATCCATGTACAATTGAAGATAAGTGAGGTTGACTCTGCCGTCTTCCTCTTCTACGGTTTGGATGATGCGTTCTAGGACGGCATCACTTTCCACTTTTATATTGACTTTATCGATGGCATTGCGGATGATGTCTTTGGCCGCATCGTGATTGATGTGCTTGACGCGCATCTGCTCATCCAGGATACCTGGAAGGTAAAATTCTAGGTCTTGCAATTGAGAAAAGAATTCGTCGCGTACCACGATAATGAGATCAACGTTCCATCGTCCATCTAGTAGGCGTTTCATATGATTGTAAAAATGGACTAAACTATCATGTTCATCAATCCAGATAAAGAGTTCTTCAAATTGGTCAAAGATGATTATTTTGCGTTGTTCTTTTGTAGGCTTGTTTGTGTGCCATCGATAAGCCGCATCTAGTAGTAATGCATCTTCCTCATCTACTGGATCGTTATTCAGCATTTGCTGCATCAATGTGCTTTCAAAAAACTCCCGATTGAAGTGAATTTTGGTAACATTAAAAAGCTGCGCTAAACGTGGAATTAATCCGGCTTGAATTAGGGAAGTTTTCCCTACACCAAGTGGTCCAAACACCAAGGTAGTACGAACTTCTGTATCGTTTACCACCATTTCAAACAATTCCTTGATCTCCTCTTCCCTACCATAAAAAATTGCAGCCAACTCTTCTGGATAAGGCTGAAATTTCAGGAAGGGATTATCGGGCAGTTGACTTTCTTCAAAGTTCAAATTCGGCATCGGCACGCCCATAGAGTTGGTTTTGAACAACTTATAGGCAATACTATCATGTGTAAGTTCGTATTGATCGTTATCTAGTGGCCTGAGTATTCGATTCCGGAGGAAGAAGTTGAGTAGTTCCAACAGGTGTAGTTCTTCTAACTCAGGTAAGCGTTCTTTTACTTCGGAGAAGATAATCGGGATTTTGGTTCCTTTATCTGAAACAAAAATCTTGAGTAATTTGAGGGCTTTATCGCGTGAGCCCATTTCCTTGGCAAAGACTTCTAATTGCTCATCTAAGAACCCCACTAAAACATCTTCAATCCGCCCTACTTCCTTGACGAGTTGATTATCAAAAACTATATGATTGGCATTGCGCTTGGCAGCGATGCGGTACATTTTATCTAAAAAGACTTGCAAATAAGTCAATTGGACCCGTCCGCGACCTTCGGTGACATTTTCTAGAATAGCATCCGCTACAGATTCATCGGCCAAATGAATCCCCATTTCTGCTTTTCGAGTCGTACTTATGACTACATTGCGAGCATTGGTCAGGGTCATGGGTTCTACCCGTAGTCGTTTATCAAAAAGTTTGGGGACTACTTTTTCAAAGGTAGATAGATGCGCCAGGTATTCTTCGCGCATCACAATGATAATTTTACAAGGCAGTTCTGCCGCCAATAGGTCAGCGATGGTATGAATGAAGGTTCGGTATTCATCTTCTGTTCCTAGAATGAACAACTCTTCAAATTGATCAAAAACTAAATAGACTGGTTTTAGATAATCTAAATAAAGCGATTTGACCATTTCTGGAACGGTGAACCCTGTCTCAAAAGAATCTTCTTTATCATGTGCAGCCAGCTCTTGGATAAAAGACTGGTTTAGGTCTTTATTGCGGCGAATATAGACATCGTGCCAATCGCTATCATCGATTCGGTTGGCCAGTCCACAGCGTATCAGGCTGGTTTTACCAGTACCGGACATGCCATAAACAAGCATCAGGTTGGTTTGAAAACTCATCTGATAGAGTGCCTCAATTTCCTCGTCCCGGCCAAAGAAGATTTCACGATCTTCTTTGCCATAGGCTTCCAGTAATTTGAACGGTGAGTTACTCATATTTACGCTTGTACGATTTGACGTTTAAATGCCTGATATTGCTCTTTTACATTTGGATACGCTTCTTCTGAAACGTTTAATTTATCTTTTCTATTTTCAATTAATTCATAAACCAGATTTCCATTTTCAATATAGCGAAAAAAGAAGAGCTTGGAATTGAACTGTCCAGAAAGTGCATTTTCATCAATAATAAAAGGAGATAGATTCAAATATGGATGAACTTCCTCTTCATTATTGAGTAAAACAACCGCGTTATTAGCGGAATAAACTTCTGAAACTAAGACATCATCCAAGACCCCAATAGACTCCATTAAGCGATTTAGGATCACTAAGTTGTGTCGATAATTGGGCGTTTCGTGTCGCTGTTTTTGAAGCTCAATCGTCTTTATAGTTGCCATGGTATATTTAGCGGCGAAGCCAATGTGGCTGAACAGGACACACAAATGATCTTCCGCTTGCACGCAGAAACTTTCGATTTCTTCAGCAGCAATTGTACCATTTAAATTGGCCTTCATTTCCTCTAATGCTAAATGTGCATTGAGTAATTCGCTATTTTCATAAAGTTCCTTTTTAATAACATTAAACTCTTCTACGAAGGGTTCAATTTCGTTGAGCTCGAAG
>CAXIDD010000687.1:0-3031 GCA_964021975.1 uncultured Saprospirales bacterium
TCATTCACAGACAGCATGTGCTCTCCTTCCGTAATCTTCTTGACTTTCCCATTCATACTAGCAAAATGTAAATTTCCATGGCCGTGTAGTCTGAATGGAAAAGTCAAGAAGATTACGGAAGGAGAGCACATGCTTTCTGTGAATGATATTGCAAAAAATGGACAAGCGGTAGCGACTTGGACAGATCCTCATAATCCTTCTGATATTGTTGCTTTTAAATTAAATGCCGCATCGGATATCAAAAGAATTACCGATGTAAATAGCGATATTCTAGACTATGTAGACTTAGGCGAAGTAGAAGAAATTTGGTACGACTCTAAGGATGGGACCAAAGTACAAGGTTGGATTGTCAAACCACCTCAGTTTGATCCCAGCAAAAAATACCCTTTGGTACTGCGGATTCACGGTGGACCACACGGTATGTATCACGTTGGCTTTAACTACAATTTTCAGTTGCATGCGGCTCAAGATCAGGTGGTGTTGTATACCAATCCAAGGGGATCAACGGGATATGGATATGATTTTGCAAATGCTATTCAGAATGCCTACCCTGGAAATGATTACGATGATCTAATGGCTGGTGTAGATGAGGTCATTGAAAAAGGCTACATAGATGAAAATAAAATGTATGTATATGGTGGCTCTGGTGGCGGTGTTTTGACCAGCTGGATTGTCGGCCAAACGGATCGTTTTGCAGCAGCTTCGGTGAATTATCCTGTGACGAATTGGTTCTCTTTTGTCGGTACGACCGATGGCGCGGGCTGGTATTCCAACTTTGAAAAATACCCTTGGGAAGACCCAACGGAGCACATCAAACGCTCTCCGTTAATGTACGTTGGAAATGTCAAAACACCAACTATGTTGATGTGTGGAGAGAATGATCTGCGGACGCCCATTTCTCAAACTGAAGAATACTACCAAGCACTGAAAATGAATAAAGTACAAACCGTTATGATTCGTTTCAATGAGGAATTTCATGGTACTAGCAGTAAGCCTTCGAATTTTTTGAGGACCTTCGGCTACTTGAATGCTTGGTTTGAGAAACATCCTACTAAGGATAATGTGAAACCATAAGCAAATTTTTTAAACCATATAAGGCATTTAAGGCGCTTATAAGAAAGACTTAAATGGGCTTATATGGTTTTTTAAAAAAATTAATCTTTTATCGTACGATTCCCAATATAAATCACCACAGCTGCTGTTACAAACATCAACAATCCATAAATAGCAGAAGGAATCGTCATTTGAGAATTATTCAATAGGGTAGCTGCAACGGCAATCCCTAAAGTTCCATTCTGTATACCCGTTTCGATCGAGATGGTGCCACTTTGCTTTGGACTGAGGCCGAATAGGCGGGCGATATAGAAACCTAAAGCTAGCATGATCACATTCAATGTAATGGCAACAGGGCCGGCTTGGGTGAAATAAGGAACGATATTTTCCCGCTCTTTGATAATGGCTGCTGCCAGGATCGCTGCAAAAAAGATACCGGAGATAATCTTTACCGGACGCTCCATTCGTTGAGTGAAATCAGGCGCTTTTGAACGCACATACATGCCAATCAAAACGGGGATAACCGTAATGATCAGTACCGCAATGACCGTGTTAAATACATTGAGCTGTTGGGCTTGACCGTTGGGCATGAATTCAACAATGGCAAAGTTGACAATGAAGGGAATGGTCAGGACGGTAATGAGTGAAGAAAAAGCAGTCAATGTTACAGATAGGGCGGTATCACCTTTCGCAAGATGAGCAATTAAATTGGAAGTAGCTCCGCCTGGACAGGCTGCCAGAATCATAATTCCTACCGCTAACTCCGTTTGTAGTCCAAATAGCTTAATCAATAAAAAAGCAATAATTGGCAATAAAATAATTTGGTTGATCAAGCCAATGCCTACAGCTTTGGGATATAAAAAGATCCGTTTGAAATCTTTGGGTGTAATGGAGAATCCCATTCCCAGCATAATGATAGCCAGTGAAATGGGGAGGAATACTTCGGTAAGAATATTTGACATTATGGGTTAGATTTGATTCCTTAAACATAGTTAATTCTAGGGACTATAGAAAGGCTTTAGTAAACATCAAATCTAATCCAATAAAAAAGCCCTTACCATTTTAACTAAGATGGTAAGGGCTCTGGATGAGCTTGAGCTTCATTAAAAACTCGCAGCAGCACTCATCTTTGACCAGTAAGAAAGCTGATTCTCACCTGCCTTTTTAGTTCTTTTAGATTGTAACTCATTACGCCAACGGAGATGTTCTTTTCGGATTTTTTCTGCGGATTTAGTCGTAGAATGTTGGCCCTTTGGATTGGAAATAAAAGTAGGAGTTGTCGTTTTAGCTTTAAAAGTTTTGAACATAAAAATATTTCTTTGATTTAAAATTTAAGATTATTTATATACAGCTTTTTACCTGCATTAACAAGTTTTCATTGAGACGATTTAAGACTAAAAGAAAGAAGGACAATAAAAAAGCCAATGTATTTTTGAATACACTGGCTTTTTTTACGAATATTTTTATTGTTTATGCTTTACGTAAAGCTTTCATAATTAAAGACCCTACAAATAAAATAATTGCGATGTAAAAAATAATTTTTGCAATCCCAGCAGCTCCGGCAGCAATACCTCCGAATCCTAAAACAGCAGCAATTAAAGCAATGATTAAAAATGTGATTGTTAAACGAATCATAGTTTTGGTTTTTTATGGTTATTGAATTAGATAGACCGCTTAGGAAGCCAGTCTATACAAGGCTTTTTTTAATTAGAATAATAGTCCTACAGAAAGAAATAGCCGATTATTGCGGGAATCAATTAGATCTGAGTCAAAAGCATTACTAAGTCCCCATTCATGCTCTACATCCACTGTGAAAATTCCGATATCTAGGCCGACACCAGCATTGTATCCCAATATAAACTCATTATAAAGTGCATCACTAGTGTCGAAGGCATCTTCGTCATTATCTAGAATAAATGAAACATTAGGGCCAGTATAAGCCCTCAAGCCTAAACGTTTACCCTCAATTAAATCAACA
>CAXIDD010000688.1:0-3027 GCA_964021975.1 uncultured Saprospirales bacterium
GAGCTGGGATAATAGATGGTATGCAGAAGCAGTGCAATATGGTAGCTATTGGGTAGCTGAAATGGCCATTCCTTTCAAAACCTTGCGTTTTAAAGAAGGTACAGATCGTTGGAATATCAATTTTTATCGGATCGATAGTGACGATGGGGAGCGTTCTACCTGGGCTCCGATTCCACAAAACTATCGGATTATTTCGCTTGCCTATACTGGAGAATTAATTTGGGATAAACCCTTGAGCAAACCAGGTGCTAATGTAGCTGTAATACCTTATGCACTTACGCGTAGGAGTGAAAATTTTGAAGAAGGTGGAGGCCCGGATAGTGGGTTTGATTTTGGAGGAGATGCTAAAGTAGCAGTTGGTCCGGCCTTAAATCTCGACTTGACTTTTAATCCGGATTTTTCGCAGGTTGAAGTAGATCAACAAGTGACCAATCTGGATCGTTTTGAAATCTTTTTTCCAGAGCGCCGACAATTTTTCCTGGAAAATGCAGATCTATTTTCTGACTTTGGGGACTTTCGGATACGGCCATTCTTCTCCCGAAGAATCGGTGTGGCGCGGGATGAATCAACGGGGCAAAACGTGCAGAACCCAATTTATGGAGGTGCCCGCTTGAGCGGAAAACTCAATGAGGACTGGCGGGTTGGGCTGCTAAGTATGCAGTCGGCTAGAGATATTGGCATTAATAAACCAACAACCAATTATACCGTTGCTGCGGTTCAGCGAAAAGTGTTCAGTCGCTCTAATATTGGTATGATCTTCGTCAATAAGCAACCTTTTGAGGATCGAAAACTGGCCGATACCAGTAGTGCTTTATTTGAGAATAACCGAGTATTAGGTCTGGACTATAACCTGGCTTCGCGGGATGATAAGTGGACTGGGAAGTTTTTCTATCACCGGTCCTTTGAGGAAGGACAACCAGATAGTGCTTATGCCGCTTCGGCTCGGCTTAGTTACAATACCCTACGCTGGCAGTGGCGGACTACGGTTCAGGCCATCGGAGCCAATTACAATCCGGAAACCGGGTTTGCACGTCGGGTGAATTACAATAGAATAGCATCTACGGTAGAGCACCGATGGTATCCAAAAGGAGGAATTATCCAGAGCCACGGGCCGGGGTTTGATTTTGATATCTTTGGCAATGAACAGTATGGACTGACTGATTATGATGTCAATATTCTATATAACATCAATTTTAGAAATACGTCTCGCTTTAGTTTGCGCTTACGTAGAGAATATGTCTACCTCTTCAATTCCTTTGAACCCACCCGCACGGGCGGTGTTGCTCTGGGAGCCGATACCGATTATGGCTACAACCTTGTCATCGCTCGCTATAACTCAGACCAGCGCAAGCGATTTGTTTATGAGCTAAGTACACGAAGTGGAGGATATTTTAATGGAACCCGCCTAAATTTAGAAGGCAGTGTTGGTTATCGTTTTCAACCTTATGGATCTGTTTCTTTGGATTTTAGTGTGAATCGCATTCAACTTCCAGAGCCCTATAATGATGCCGATTTATTCCTGATTGGGCCTCGCTTCGATTTTACCTTTACTCGTAAGTTATTCTGGACTACTTTTATCCAGTATAACAATCAAATTGAGAACATCAATATCAATTCTCGTTTGCAGTGGCGTTTCCGTCCGGTATCGGATTTATTCATTGTTTATACCGATAACTATTTTCCGGATACCTTCAATTCTAAGTCTCGTGCTATTGTCTTGAAGTGTACCTATTGGTTGAATTTGTAGGTTTATTGTCTACTCCCCAATCAATACAAAAGCCGACCAATAATAGGGGTGACTAAATGTATTGCTTCCAATCATTTTCTGCTTGGCAGCCTGTAGTGACCCCGCATAATGGTTTTCTTTTCCGCTTAGGTGTTTTTCGTAAAAATGAGTCATCAAGTCAGCTGTTGAATTATCTGCTACTTTCCAAAGGGAAACCACCAGGTTTTTTGCCCCAGCATATTTAAAGGCTCTAGAAAGTCCCAAAATCCCCTCACCGGTTGTGATTTTACCAATTCCAGTCTGACAGGCAGAGAGGGCTACTAGATCAGCGTTTAATCGAAGGCTGTAAACTTCACCAGAAACCAATCTACTGCAAGGTAAAACTTGGTAACTTGATTATTTCCCCACCTGCCATTGCAGATTTATGCGCTAGAATACCAACACAAGTGATATTGGCAGATTGTACCGCATTAGGATAGGGCGATTTATCTTTGATTAGAGCATCTAAAAATGCGTGTACCAAATGAGGATGTGAACCACCATGGCCAGCTCCTTGGGTAAAAGATAAATGTTGATTGGTTTCCTCGTCGTATACACCACCAGTTGTAAAAGCCTGAATTTCTTTTGGCAAAAGGTGGGCGTAATCAGGGCAGCTTAGCAGTTCGGGGATTTCTGGTTCTGGCCTTTTTGCAGTATGTACCACCAAGGGCTCTCCTTCAATTAATGGCCATTCTACTGATTTTTTAGAGCCATAAACTTCAAAACTCTCCCTGTATTGACGAGCTACGTCAAAAAGGGATCTATAAATATGAGCCGATAAGTCTGAATCCTTAAACTTTATATGGGTCGTTTCTACCGCAAATGGAGCATTATAGTGTTGATGTAAATCCTCTCGGATGGTGCCAGAGCCAAAACAAGACACATACTCGGCTTCAGCCCTTGTTAATCCTAAAACTGGACCTACACAATGGGTCGCATAATACATTGGAGGGAGTCCTGGCCAGTAATTTGGCCACCCATCCATGTCTTGTTGATGACTGGCTTTTAAAAATTGTACCTTACCTAGTGCACCATTTTGATAGAGTTCTTTCATATAAAGAAACTCCCGGGCATAGACCACCGTCTCCATCATCATATAGGTCAGGCCAGTCTCTTGGGTGAGCTTGACAATTGCTTCGCATTCGTCTAAGGTAGTCGCCATTGGAACGGTGCAAGCAACATGTTTGCCTGCTCTCAAGGCCGCGATCGATTGCTGTCCATGGTTGGGAATAGGAGTGTTGATATGAACGACATCAATATTC
>CAXIDD010000689.1:0-3024 GCA_964021975.1 uncultured Saprospirales bacterium
TGGCCTTACGGTAGCATTGGCTTTAATCCCTGAAGCAGTAGCTTTTGCCTTAATTGCGGGTTTGGATCCTTTGACGGGACTTTATGCCGCTTTCATGATGGGATTGGTCACTTCTGTACTGGGCGGTCGGCCGGGAATGATCTCTGGTGCAACGGGAGCAGTAGCAGTCGTTTTGGTCACCTTAGCCGCTTCACACGGTGTAGAATATATTTTTGCAACAGTTGTTTTAGCGGGGATGATGCAAGTTGGGGCTGGTTTCTTACGCTTAGGAAAGCTGATGCGACTCGTACCCCATCCCGTTATTTTTGGTTTTGTCAATGGACTGGCTGTGATTATTTTCATGTCTCAGCTGGATCAATTTAAGGATGCAACGGGAAGTTGGCTCAACGGCACATCGCTTTACATTATGCTTGCGCTCGTAGGCTTAACCATGTTGATTATCTGGGGCTTGCCTAAATTAAGCAAGGCTATTCCTGCTTCTTTAGTGGCGATTTTAGCCATTTTTGCCATTGTAGTTATTTTCCAGATTGACACCAAGACGGTTGGCGATTTAGCCCAAATCCAAGGTGGTTTCCCGCCTTTCCATTTACCTCAAGTACCACTTACTTTAGCTACGCTGACCACGATCTTTCCTTACGCCGCAATTATGGCCGGTGTAGGTTTGATTGAAAGTTTGCTTACACTAAACATCATTGATGAAATTACAGAAACCAGAGGGCGCGGAAACAAAGAAGCTGTTGCTCAAGGTATTGCCAATATGCTTTCTGGAGTATTCTCCGGGATGGGTGGTTGTGCCATGATCGGGCAGAGTTTGATTAATATTTCTTCGGGAGCAAGAGCTAGACTTTCTGGTATTGTAGCTTCTGTAATGCTATTGGTTTTTATCATGTTTGGAGCCAGTTTAATTGAAAAATTACCGATGGCGGCCCTAACAGGACTGATGATTATGGTGGCAATTGGGACCTTCGAGTGGGCCAGTTTCAGAGTTATCAATAAGATGCCTAGATCTGATATTTTTGTAATGACGGTTGTAACTTTAGTAACCGCTGTGTTGCACAATCTTGCTTTGGCGGTATTGATTGGGGTAGTCATTGCTGCCTTAGTTTTTGCCTGGGACAATGCCAAGCGTATCCGTGCTAGAAAACACATCGATGAAGACGGCATCAAACATTATGAAATTTATGGGCCGCTATTTTTTGGATCAGTCACCGTTTTTAATGAAAAATTTGACGTCTTAAATGACCCAGAGGAAGTCATTATTGATTTTGCTGAAAGTCGGGTCGTGGATATGTCGGCCATTGAAGCCTTAAATAAAATTACAGAACGCTATCAAAAGGTTGGTAAAAAAGTACACCTCAAGCATTTAAGTAAGGATTGCCGGGCACTTCTTAAAAATGCAGAAGATATTATTGACATCAATGTATTAGAAGATCCAACTTATAAGCTAGTGGTGGATAAAGTATAAATGCTTAGAAGCTATTTGAATCATTGTAAGTTTTCTTTAATCCAGTTGGTCGCATCTTCTGTGTACCAATTTTTGGCAAAATTTGGAAGGTTAACGATACTTTCATAATGATAACGGGCTTGTTCTATATGATCTTTACGCGCATGGAAATTAGCCAAATAAACATGTGCGTAAGGGTTATAAGGATCATGCGCTAGGAGTTGTTGGCCAATATTTTCTAGCTGTTGATCAAATTGGGCTGCTGGTTCTAAGTCTTTATAAAAAGCGACATCCTTGAGAAAAGAAAGAGTATGTAGTAAATTTAAATCTGCATAACTCTCGTACGCAGGATACGTTTCGAATAAATATTCCAACAATACTTGACTTTCTAAATAGGCCTCGTTATCCCAACGAGCCATAAAAGCGGCGGCCTGTGCTTGTGCTTTTATTTTTTCTCGGTTAAAAACAGCAGATGTTTTTGCTGCTTTTTCTTGCTCCAAGATGCCCTTATTAATAGACTCGTACAAAAAGTTTTGTAAAAAACTCAAGACAAAGAGAGAACTAGTAGCTTGCCCATTAATCAATCGAGCTGGATCACTAAGCAGGTTATTATTAGCTAGTAAAATCAGGGTTAAATCCTTGTTTGGGATTTTAAGTAAAAGGCTAGAATAACAATCGTATTGGCCATAGCCCCAAATCAGTTGTTGACCATCAAACACTTGTGAAAAAATGCCGTAAGCGTAAGGAAGATCTTTCTTAAAAGGCTGAAACATTTTTTGTTTGGACTGTTCAGGAATCAAGGTATTATTATCTAGGGCTTGATTAAAGATGCGTAGATCATGTAGCGTGGAAACAATACCTGCAGAAGCCGAATAACCATAATCTATAAAACCCGGCTCCATAGCATCATTCATTGCATAAGGTTGAGCTATTTTAATACCTAGCAGGTTTACCTGTTCCTCACTTTCTAACAAAAAAGTCTGCTTTAGATCCAAAGGGTCAAAGATTTTCTCTTGCATCAAACCAGCAAAATCCTTCCCCGAAGATTGAGTAAGCACGCTGGTCATTGCTCCGAACCGACTGCTATAATAAAACTGCTCTCCTGGAATCCCTTGAGAGGTATGGGAGAGTAAGTGTTTCACAAGAATACTAGAATCCACGCCCATTGCCGGGATATACCGATTAACTAGATTCTCCAAAGACAAACGCCCCTCTTCTACTTGTTGCATGGCTAACACCCCGGAAAACACCTTGGTAATAGAGGCTATTGGAAAGTGGACCTCAGCCGTTAAAGGCTGTTTTGCTTCTAGGTCTGCATAGCCAAGATAATCTTCATAAAGAATGGCATCTCCCTTAAGTACCATAGCGGCTATACCCGGGATTTGGAAATATTCTTTGAGTTGGATTAAATCTTTCTGAAAACCGTCTACTTGCCTAGTCTCTTGATCATTAGAAGAGCTACAAGCAAATAAAAATAAGCCAACAAAAAGTAAAAATCCCGATCGCATAAGTATTACTGTTTATGTGGTAATGCATCAAATGTAAGGCTGTGCTCAAAAAAAATAACAAACAATTGCGAT
>CAXIDD010000690.1:0-3023 GCA_964021975.1 uncultured Saprospirales bacterium
AGCTTCTAACTCCTTCTAAAATTAGTCAAAATTATGCATCCGAAGCACGAACAATACCTCAAAGCCAGCGAATTATTTGTCGAACAAGTAAAAAATGATCCAGCGATCATTGGTATTGTTGTTTGTGGAGGCTGGTTAGAAGGTCACATTGACCCCAATTCTGATATTGATGTCCATTTGATTTTAGATCCAACCTGTGCTTACCGAGAGCGGGGAAACACTTGGATAAATGGTATCGAAATAGAATATTTCAAGAATCCACCACAACAGATTCACAGTTACTTTAGACAAGAGACTACTAGTCCGCACACGGCTTTTATGCTAGCTCAAGGTGAGGTTCGCTATCAAGCTTCGCCAATAATCGAGGTTTTGACAGAGGAAGCACAAAAAATTATTGAAACGGCCCCAACGCCTTTACCTGGATTTGGCAAAGAATTGGCTAAATACATGCTTGATGATTATTATAAAGATCTACAAGATGCCCAGGCAGCGAAAGATGCCGTCGGTGGCACCTTAATTCAGCAGAAAATCATCAATAAGAGTATAGATCTCTTCTACAAATCGTCCCGAAAATATCGCCCCAAAGACAAGCGTTTACTGGCTGATTTACAATTATTAGATGTGGAATTTGCTCAGATTATTCAGCAAAGTCTAGCTATTAGTTGGGATAAACTAAATGGCCTAAACGAGCTCAAGAGTTATGTTGATCAATTTTTAGGTGGCCCTAGAACCAAGGAATGGAAATTAAAAGGTGCCTTAGACTTGTAAGCTTAAGGACCCAATTATTTCTTAATTTTTGAAATCGTTAGCCCCGTACTTTTAGAAGGTTTATCCATATCATTAATGGAAAAATCAATGGCTCCTAGCAGCAGTTCTTTCACTTTTTCATTCCTAAAATCTTCCGTTTTCTGAATTGGGAGGTGACGTATCAACTTACCCGTCCCTTGTAGCATCGCATAAGGGTCTTTTAACAAAGTCCCTCTATTAAACCCTAAATTCAAATGCTTGGTATAGATTGGAACATGGCAAAATCCGTCTGACATTTTTTCAGAAATGGAAAATACCGTAGTTAATGCGTGAGTATGATACAGTAGCTCATTGCTAGCAGGATATAGCTCAAAGATATAATCTCTTAAATCTGAAAATAAATCAATCAAATTTTGATCTTTTAAGGCTAAATGGTAATGGAAATCTGAATGGATTGGTCTTAATTTTTTCATCTATTAGAGTACTGTTTAGGACATTAAAAAAAGAGGTGGAAGCAATATTTATCAACACTATTTTGCCAGTAACCCAAAATTTATTGTATAATTGCTTTCAGGAACGAGTACAGCTTTACTGTTTTGTTTCCAGACGTCCCTTCCTCGTAAATTTGATGTTCTCTGAATTATTGATATGAAATACTTTCATTAACTTAATATCGTGTATCAGAGTTAATTTCACTCAAAGTGGTTTTATTTCACTCCTGGATTAAAGATTTTGGAAAATTTAGACTCTAGTATATTAGAATCATAATTGGTTACTAAAATGTTATTGAGCTTAATCAAATATTTAGTGGTTGAATGGCATTTACCAGAAAACCATTTATCTAATTTACACTTAATCTTTTTCACTTAAAATTTCGACAAATGAAACTTCAAAAAATGTTACTCGGGGTATTGTTCTTTTTTGTATGCTCTTTAGGTGCACAAACCTTGAGTGCCCAGGGGGCCACTTACAACACCGCAGTCGGTCTGCGTTTGGGCTACCCACTTTCGGCATCAGTTAAAAAATTTGTTAAGGATGACATTGCTGTAGAAGCATACGTTGGCTTCAGAGGCTTTAGCGGTTACAGCTGGGTTAATGTGGCTGCTGCCTTACAGAAACACAATGCCATTGATGAAGTAGATGGTTTGCAGTGGTATTACGGTGCTGGTGCTTCTGTTTTCTTTTTCAACTTTGACAACAACTTTTTTAATGATGGTGCCTCCAGTACCTCTTTTGGCGTCCAGGGATACATTGGACTGGATTATACCTTTGCGGATGTCCCGCTGAGTGTAACGGTAGATTGGATACCAACTATTTTCATTAATGGGTTTGGGTCCGGCTTCAATGGAGGGTATGGCTCCTTAGGGGTTCGATACATACTTAACTAAAATGGCTTATTAAGTGCTATTTTAAAACTATAAATGCCCTGAGGTTAATCCAAACTTCAGGGCATTATTTATTTTAAATCTAATGGTTTCTTAATTTCTACCTGCTCCGCCGGTAGCTTCTACAAAACAGCCAAACTTACAGGCAAATCGATTGGCTCCCGCGCCACCTCCTATTCCAGGAAAACTATTGTGGCAATCTTTAAAACACTCAGAGAATTCAGACCCTTGATTACCGCCACCTGAATTAGAGGCAAATGTGCGACTAGCTGGCTTACGAGGACTATTCTGTGCTATATATTTGTCTAAATCTTTTTCTAGCTTGGCAAACTTAGCTTCCATGTTGGCATATTGAGCACTACTCATACGTCCTTTGGTACGAATCAGAATATCACATTGGTTTTTGTAGGCGTTCACTATTTTTTGTATAGAAGGTCCATTATATCGAGCAGCTTCTCTTACTTTTTGAACCGCAGGCAATAATAATCCTACATCTTGTCGGCCCATTTTTGCGGCCATATATAAATCTTGTTTTTGTTGTGGGGTGACTGCTGAAAAAGAGCGGGTATTGGTTCTTTGAGCAGTTGCGAATGAGCTTAGGAAAATCATAAAGGCTAAAACACTTGTTAAACGAATTAAATTTTTCATTTTTTGTTAGATTGTAAATGTTGTTAATTATTTGCTTTCATCTACTAGTGTTCGAGCTTCAAAACATATGACCACTTCTGTGATATTTTTATTAAAAAATATTTTCTAAAGGTTTTCTAAGTCCGAAAAAATCCAAACAAACCTTAGGATCGTATGTCTGGTGAACCAAGAGCATGTTTAAGTTTAAACACGCTCGTAAAATCATCCGACATGAAAAATTTCACATTGTTTACCTTTTTCTTT
>CAXIDD010000691.1:0-3021 GCA_964021975.1 uncultured Saprospirales bacterium
GTACAAACTCGAGCAAGCGCCCAGATTAAGTATCAGTTTTAGGGATAAAAAATACGTCCACCAACAGAATTCCTACTGGCCCCCGTAACCGAAGCCAAACAATTCACTTCATTTACGATCTTTTTCACACCCATTAATCCAAAAATAATGGCTTCTTTATATTCTATAATGGATTTTTCAGGAATGACTACTTCCACAAAAGGATGCAATTTAGCTTTCAAAAGCATCATCAGATGTTCATTCAAAGCTCCTCCACCTGTAACCAGTAATTGGGCATTTTCTGGATTGAAATGTAGAATATCTTTTGCTAGTACCTCTGCGATATGTTCGGTAGCAGTACTCAATTGATCCGGAACACTTAATGGCGAAGCCTTGAAAATTGGAACGATTCGCTCCACAAACCATTCATACCCTAAAGACTTTGGGAAAGCCTGTTGATAATAATCCAAGGAGCGCAACTGCGTTAATAAATTTTGGTCTGTCAAACCATCTTTTGCGATGCGACCCCCACGGTCAAAGTCAAGGCCTATTTTTTTAGCTAAATAATTTAGCAGCATATTAGCTGGTCCAATATCATAGGCAATACGTTTACCGTGTAAATCTAGAGAGATATTAGAAATCCCACCTAGATTTAGACAATAGTCATAACTACTAAAGAGTGTTTGGTCACCAATTGGTACCAAAGGGGCGCCTTGTCCACCCAACAGCACATCGGCCGTTCTGAAATCACAAATAGTAGGGATTCCGGCGGCTTGTGCTAAAGCTTGTCCGTGGCCAATCTGGTAAGTCAATCTACGTTCGGGCTGATGGAAAACCGTATGCCCATGGCTGGCAATGTAGTCAACTTCTAACTGATATTCTTCTACAAAAGCTTTTGCTTGCTCACCCAGCCATTCCCCGAACAGCACATCCAAGTGAAGTAAATCATCAGCAGGAATATTAGTACTGTTCTTGAGTTTGGCTTGTTGGCTAGTAGAGTAGGAGATACTCCTAGCTTTTATTAACTGGTATTGCCAGTCCTGATTTTCTTTATAAAAATGACAAAAGGCCAGGTCCAGCCCATCCAAAGAGGTGCCGGACATCAGGCCTAATGTTTTATATTCCGTTTTATGACTCATAAACGGAAGTTAGGAATTGAAATTCAATTAATCTACTTTTCTGTCATCTCTATTTCTTGTATTTATCTTTCAAGTTGGCTTTAAAAGTCTTCATTACTTTGTCCACCTTAGGCTTGCTGACCATAACGATGTATCGATTCCCAGGATTTATTTCATAATAATCTTGGTGGTACTTTTCCGCGGTCCAGAATTCCTCATATTCATTCAGTTGGGTAACAACTTCACCAGAATAGGCTCCACTTTCATTGACTTTTTGAATAACCTTCTTAGAAAGCGCTAGTTCTTCTGGAGTCCGATAGAAAATAGCGGAGCGATATTGTGGGCCAGCATCAGGACCTTGCCGGTTAAGTGTGGTAGGATCATGCGCCACAAAAAAGATATCTAGCAGTTTTTCATAAGTGATTACCGCGGGATCGTAATAGATTTGAATGGCCTCCGCATGTTTGGTACCTCCACTAGCTACTTGGTTATAAGTAGGATAGGCCCTTTCACCACCTGAATATCCACTGATGACATCAATGACGCCTTCAATTCTTTCGAAGGAGGCTTCCGTACACCAGAAACAACCGCCGGCAAAAGTAGCCTCGGCATACTGCTCGTAATTCTTCCCAGCCACATAATCACTTATTTTTTGAACTCCAGCAGTTTTCTGAGTGGGTGTAGATTTTTGTGCATTACAAGCTCCAAGCATAAAGAATGCGACAATTGGTACAAATATTTGTTTTATCATGGTCTTTTTTTTGACTAATAACGATGGTAGCGTAAATTAGTTGATGATTAATTGGCAGAATGTCCGCTAGCCAAGCATTTTAAGATAATTTTATAATTACTTATGCCAGAACAAGAAGGAAAAACAAAAGGTCTAGGCTTAATGACACCAATCCCCAAAACCATTAACTTAGGTCGTTCCTGGTTTTTAGGAATTGCCATTAATCAATATGATCATTGGCCACAGCTCAATAATGCCGTTAAGGATGTAGAGGACTTCGCTAATCTATTGCTCAATGGTTACGATATAGAAGCCGAGTGCTGTACCATTATTAAAGAAGACCAAGCTACCGAAGATAATATTCATAAAGAACTAAAACGATTAAGAGATCAGGTAGAACCTACGGATAAAGTGCTTATCTATTATTCGGGGCATGGGCACCTTGAGAATGGTAAACGTGGGTATTGGGTACCTCAAGATGCTGGAAAAGATAGTACGCACGATTTTGTAGGCAATAGCACGATTTTAGAATACCTCGAAGATATTAACTCCCTACACACTTTATTGATTAGCGATGCTTGTTTTTCAGGTTCGCTTTTAATGAGTGGCGCTACTAAAAGTGAAGATCATGCGCTGGAGGAATTGGAGCAAAAACCTTCTCGTTGGGCCCTCTGCTCCGGACGTCATAACGAAGAGGTACACGATGGTCCGCCTGGAGAAAATAGCCCCTTTGCCAAAGCCCTGATTGCGATCTTAAGCGAAAACACCGAGGACCTTCTAAATATAGGAGCATTAGTAGATCAAGTAATTCATTTGACTCGGACTAGATATAAACAATTACCGCTAGGTAGTCCCGTCATGGTAGAGGGGCATAAATGGGGTGAATATATCTTTAAAAGATTACTGGATGAACATACCTTTTGGGAAAAAACCATTGCCAAAGGAACCCTCCGTGATTTATCGAATTATATGTTGAAGTTTCCGAAAGGGAAATTCCTGGATAAGGCTACCCGAATGGTAGAGTCTATTGAAGAACAAGATGCCTGGTTAAAAGCTTCAAAAAAGCATGAACCTCGGAGTTACCGCTCTTTTTTGACTAAATTCCCCAGAGGTTATTTCATGCAGCCTGCTAATCTATTGTTACAACACACCATTGATAGACCAGTTGAAAGTGTAGCCCCACCTCCAAAGTCT
>CAXIDD010000692.1:0-3020 GCA_964021975.1 uncultured Saprospirales bacterium
GGTAAGGCTTTTCACTCAAGTAATTTTCACGGATAAGCCTGTAATCAATATTTTCAGGTCCCAGCAAGTCGATGTCGAAACGTGAAACATTAAATGGAGAAATCAAATTGACATGCCCATCTCTAAGTTCATTCAGCATATCAGATAGGATATCAAACAGTTGAACAAGCCGTGTCTCATCCGTAACTTGTGGACTGTATCTTTCATAAACTTCGTCCCAATCAATACTTTTGTATTCAAAGAAAGAATAATTTTCTTTTGCTTCTTGCCAGAGGTATTCAAAGTTCTCACGAGGTGAATCTCCAGGTTCTGCATCCAGAATGAGTTCTTCACAAGCAACGCTAGTAAGGGATATTAAAAGTAGGAGAAGAAAAACGCGGTAATTCATATCATTTCTATTGAAAGACAATAATCTTATACATAACAGATTTAGTTGAGGCTTTCATTAAGTTCGCTAAAGCGAATCAGGATGCCTAGCTGCACTTGGTGTTGCGCAAACTCAATTTGTCCAAGACCTTCTTTGCCACTGAAGGTATCCCAGAAATAAGACAATTGTAAACCATTTCCATTTTTAAGAAAATATTGGTAGTTTAATTGGCTATTAATTCGAAAACCACCAAAGCTAAATTCATTTTTTTGACCATAATCAACGGTCCCATCGGTAAAATCATCTAAATAAGAAAAGGTTGGGCCCCAGCTAAGATTAAGAATGGGGACATTGAGTTGATAGGTCAATTTGCTAACTCTTCTTCCAGGCTTCATAGGAATAAGCCAAAGCAAACGACGTCTATCTTTGACCTTATCGAATAATAATTCAAATCGAGCACTGGCCATCAAGGTATTAAAAGTTTCTGCGGTACTTCCTGCATTCCGAAAAGCGGGGGTATTACGAATATTGGTATTGCCATGGTAAGCTCCACCAACTAATAAATCCACATTGGGTTTAACATCCCACACTTTTTTCAATAAATCACCACCGTGATTGATGGCATAGATGGTAGAAGAATAAGTGCTTAATTTGGTTCTTTTAAGTGTTCCATAGCCAAAAGTCCCATAAAAACTGGAAGACCAATCTCCTTTTTTAGATGGGAAAGCAATACCACCTACCGGCAGCCATCCCTCATAAAAAAGCGGAGAAACGCCACGGTCTCTCAGTTTATAACGAGTAATACCGCCACCAGCTATCATAAAATCACCAGTATCAAAGGCCGGCTGTTGGTTTTGGGTTTGCCCAAAAGATAGTTCTGTAATGAACAGTAAGAGTAAGATTAAAGACTTTTTCATAGCTAAAGTATTCGGTATCTATCTTTGCGAGCCACAAGTTTACTAAATTAGCGCCAATTGCAAACTGATAATCTGATTTTATGTCTGGTAGCAAGCTTAAAAAAATTAAAATTCCACGAGACCAATTACGAAATCCTATAAAGCCACGGCTGATTTTGGTGCTACTTTTATTGTTGAACTTTAAATGGATTTCAGCACAAGAAAGTTACAATAATGACCCAGCGATCAACTTTGCCTTAGCTTATGGCTACCAAATACCCGGAGGAGATTTTGCAGATCGTTTTGGTTCAAGTTTTTATTTAAGTTCTCAAGTAGGTTTTTTGAATAAAAACAATTGGGAACTACAATTTGATGGCGGCCTGCTATTTGGTAACCAAGTAAAAGAAGATGTACTAGCTCCGCTACGCACCCTCGAAGGTAACATTATTAGTAATGATCGAGCCATAGCCGATATTCAATTAAGGGCTCGTGCCGTATATATGGGCTTAAACTTGAACAAAACCTTGGTTTTATCAGATGCTTATCCACGTTCAGGAATTCGATTAGGCTTTGGGACAGGCTTTTTTCAGCACAAAATTCGTATCCAAGATGATCCCCAAAGGTTTGTTCCCCAATTAACGGATGACTTAAAGAAAGGGTACGATCGGCTAAGCAATGGTTGGTATATTAGTCAATTTATTGGTTATCAATACCTTGCTAATGATCGAAAGCTTAATTTTTACGCAGGCTTTGAAACTAGGCAGGCTTTTACCCAAAATAGACGATCGATTAATGTAGATACAGGCTTAACCGATACTAAAAACCGCTTAGATTCAACTTGGGGATTTAAAGTGGGTTGGATTCTGCCTTTTTACCTCGGATTTGCGGAAGAAATCTTTTATTAATAATCCAATCAAAATAGATATGTGGCTGTTTTATAATGGGGTGATTTACTTGATGCAATTGGTGTTTAAGATCGCCGCCTTAGTAAACCCTAAAGCTAAGAAATGGATTAAAGGACGTGAAAAATGGCGGGATCAGCTCCTGCTGTCTACTCAAAATTGGGATGGTGAGCATAATCGCGTGTGGATGCATTGTGCATCTTTAGGGGAATTTGAGCAGGGGAGACCATTGCTCGAAAAATTGAGATCTACTGACCCTGGTTTAAAAATAATACTCACTTTCTTTTCTCCGTCTGGCTATGAAATTCGAAAAAATTACCCCAATGCGGACCTGGTTTGTTACTTACCTATTGATACAACAAAAAATGCAAAGGATTTTATTCGCTTATTAAAACCTGATGTGGCAATTTTTGTGAAGTATGAATTTTGGTTTAATTATTTAAAAGAACTAAAAAAAATAAAAATCCCACACTTTTTAATTGCTGGTGTTTTTCGATCTGAACAACACTTTTTTAAGCCTTATGGCAGATGGTTTCGGAAGGCACTTAATGGATTTACTCACTTTTTCGTACAAGATCAAACTTCTGCCAACTTACTTCAGGGCATAGGCGTGAATGCAATAACGCTTGCTGGCGATCCAAGAATTGATCGAGTGCTGGCCATTGCCGAACAAGCACCAAGATTTCCTGAGGTGGAGGCATGTATTAATGGCCGACAGGTCTTAGTAGCGGGAAGTACTTGGCCTCCGGATGAGGATCGTTTGTTACCTTTTATCCAAGCTTATTTACCTGAGGATTGGTGCCTTATTTTAGCGCCTCATGACATCAAATCTAGTCACTTAGCTAGTTTAGAAAA
>CAXIDD010000693.1:0-2998 GCA_964021975.1 uncultured Saprospirales bacterium
AATTTTGTTTTGTGACAATCCAAATGAAATAGGCAGTCCGCTTTCTTTGATGATTCGTTGGCGTAATTCTGAAGCATATTTATAACTTCCAAAAAATGCATCCATTCCTGAAAGATCGGCATAGAATTCATCGATAGAAGCTTTCTCAAATAGTGGGACCGCATCAGCAATCACTTCGGTGACCAATTTAGAAGCTTTACTGTAAGCCTCCATATCGCCACTTAGGACGATGGCATCAGGGCAGAGGCGCAGCGCCATTTTGATCGGCATGGCAGATTGTACTCCAAAGCGCCGGGCTTCGTAGCTACAAGAAGCCACCACTCCACGCTTACTGCTCCCACCAATAATCAATGGTCGGTTGCGTAAAGTAGGTGTCCGTCGGCATTCTACGGATGCAAAAAAGGCATCTAGATCTAGGTGCAAGATGGCTCGCTCAAAGCCTTTGCGTTTGTTTTCTCTTAGCATGTGTTGTATTGACTCCTAGTGCGGAAGTATTTTAAAACTCCCCTTTAAAACAAATTGAGTCATAAATTTAAATCAATTTGTTTTAAATCAAAGTGTTCACTTGCTTTTTAACAGATAAAAAGATTTCGTATTTAAAAATCTATTTTATAATCTGATATCTCAGCAGAAAGTTGCATGCCTTCTATCCTTTTGGGCATACCCATTTCAGACGGAGAAGGCGAGACCCAATTGCTTTTAACCCCTTCTATTTCTAGTGTTCCTTGATCCTGGAGTGTTGCAAAGGCAAATAGAGGATCTTGGTAGGCAGCAATATTTGGTAGCCATTTGTATTGTTCATAATATTCTGGGGCGAAACGTTCTTTGCTGGTATATTTATCGGACATCCATTGGTATGACATGCTATTGATTTCTATATAATCGATTCCATTGGAATGATAATGATAATCGATGTGGTTGTGGCCATTCAGGCAGCAAATGACTTTTTCTTGATGCGTTTCCATGATTTTTTGCAGGGCCAAGCGGTTTTTGACGCCCCACTGATAATGCCATAGACTTTGATGGGAAAAGACAATAGTCGGTAGTTGGGTCGCTTCCAAATCTGCTTTGAACCACTCTATTTGTGCTGGATTAATAAACGTGCGTAAACGGTCATCTACATAAAAATTAGCCTTGTCATAATCAATGAATTGCCCATCTTGATGTAAAAAGTTGGCATCCAAAACAATGAAATGGTAGCCACCAAAATCGTAGGAATAGTAAGTCTTCGGCATACCCCAGAAATCTAGCATAGCTGCTTTGGATTGTTTATCCATATCATGGTTTCCCAAAACGTGGTATTTGGGACCTTTGTACTGTTCCCAAATTTTCAAGAAGGCTTTGTTAGGGCTTTCGGCCATACAGAAATCACCAAGCTGTATGATGAAGTCTACCTTGCGGTCTTGGGCCTTTTGAATGAAGGTTTCTAGGCGACTATCGGCATCAGGCATCAAATCTTTATGGACATCTGTCACAATACCGAAAGTCAGTTTTTTGGTGCTTTGGGTAGCATCAACAACTGGTGAAAAAGACAGGCTGGTACTTGGAATACTCATTGCCGCTGCACCGAGGCTTAGTTGATGGATGAATTTTCTTCTTTTCATGTTTTACACTTGTTGGAGTTTCCTGTCGGTAATTATTTCTCAATGCACTACTGCAGTAACTCATCCAAAGCTCCAAAAGAACCTTCCCCATCACCAACAAAACGATTTAGAATTTTACCGTTGGGATCAATAATAAACTTGGTAGGGAACCCAGCAACATTAAATTTCAGCACTAAATTATCGTTTCCTTTTCCGGCTAAAAGTTGTGTCCAGGTATATTCTTTGGGGGCTATAAATGCTTCAATTTTCTCCTTCGTATCGCCGCTGTTAATACCTAAAACCACCAATTGGTCTGCATACTTCTCTTGGTATTCTTTTAGTTTGGGCATCTCCGCTACACAGGGTGCGCACCAAGTTCCCCAGAAATCGATGAGCACGTATTTTCCTCTTAAGCTACTAAACTTAAACTCCGTTCCGTCCAAGGTGTTACTGGTGCTAAAGTCTGGGACGATTTTCCCAAGCAAGGTAGATTCAATGCCTTCAACCCGCGCAGCGATTTCTTGATAATAAGGATTTGAGCTTAGGCTATTGTCTATGTTGTTAAACATTTTAATGGCTTCCTCATCTGATACTTGACTCCTCATCATCATATCGGATAGATACCATACCGCAGCTTCTGAATTTTGCTTGGAATTGACAAATGCTTTTTTTAGCTGAAGGACTTCTTCATCCAGCGTTTCAATGGAAGCTTCCAGTAATTTTATGTTTACGGTATCTTCTTCTGCCAGTTTGTTCTTTTCCAAAAGCGTATTGACTGATTTATTCAATAGCGGAAATACCTGGCTATTAATATTGGCCAAATCGACATTAGCGGCAGAACCGGTCGGATACGCATTGATGAAGTCTGTCACTTCGCCTTCAAATACAATGTCATCACCAGGACTTGCTAAGAAAGCAAATTGCGAAGATTTGGCTGGATAATATCCGCGGCCACTTCTTTTAATAGTGCGCTCTACATTAGGCCAAAAGATAATGTGCGTAGTTTGATGAATAGGGGCCGTATAGCTGAAACTACCATCTTTAACGAAGACAGAGTCCGTTATTCTTTTGCCCGTTTCATCGGTATAGCTGGTAGACATATATTCGGTATCTAAACCAGCGAGTGTCCCACTGACAGTAAAGGTGTTTTCTTCGATTTCTTGTGTCTCATTGCAAGAACATAGAAAAATGGTTAAGCCTAGGAGGAAGATGGTTGTTATATTTTTCATATTGAAGCCTATTGTGTATTGTTTTTATATTTTTCAAGTTCAAGAACCCTTGTTTTGAGTTGCTCATTGATACTTTCCAATGTCTGGATTCTAGTTTCAAGTTGGTTGATATTATTAATGGATTGCTGGATCTCAGCTTCCAATTTCTGAATTCTGGCTTCTTTACTTGGATTTTTATTACAGCCA
>CAXIDD010000694.1:0-2992 GCA_964021975.1 uncultured Saprospirales bacterium
CATTTTTTAGCGCCTCAATCAGTCAAAAAATCATCAATAACAATTCTCAATAGCCAAACCTGTCTACTGCAGGTAGATTCAAACAGCTTCTAAATATTACCTTGATTTTAACGGGCGTAATACCTAGAGAATAGTTTTTAATAAAAAGCTTGTCTAGTGACAATTTAGTTTTGGGGCCTTTCCCAGACGTGGCTACCCTCTAGTAATTGCGCATATTCTATTTTCAATTGGTTTTTCATTTCTTCGAACACCTCGGGATATTTTTCAGAAACATCTACTGCTTCACTTAAATCTTCCTTCATATTGAATAAAATAAAGTCTGTTAACTCCGCATTTTTTATCATGTCCAGATTTCCATCGTAAATATTGTGGAGTCTTACCAAAGTAGTTGTGTCTTGCTTCAAACCCGCCATGATTTTCCAATCTTCCGTTCGCATGGCAACTCTGCGTTCGTTTAGCGCATCATAAAATGCCCAAGTGAGCGGTTTGATTCTTTCCTTTTTTCCTGTGTTTATTAGAGAAACAATCGATTCCCCATCGAGTATTCTGTCGGGGAGCGTTGCTCCGGAGATTTCTGCAAAAGTAGGCATGAAATCAAGGGATGATACGACTACATCAGAGCTACCCTGGAAGGTCGGTTTCCCCATCCAATGCAAAATGCCAGGAACGCGGAACCCAGCTTCTGTTGTCCATAGTTTCATACCTTTTAGCTCACCTGGTGACCCATAGGATCTTTTCGCCCTGGAATAACGATTTAAGGTTTCGGGGCCATTATCCGAACTAAAAACTATTAGCGTATTCTCACCGTGATTGTCTTCAAGGTATTTCAATAGGCGGCCAAGGGCTAGGTCAATGTTTTCAACATTGGCAAAGTATTGAGCCTGGTTTTCGTTTTCTGATTTTGACAGATATTTCTGTACTAAATTAGAAGGAGATGCGACGGGCTCATGGGGTTCATGAAAGTTTACTTGGAGGTAAAATGGTTGTTCTGTTACCTTTTCTTGAAGCCAATTTAAAGCTTCATCTACTACGATTTGACAGCTAAACCCTGCAATCTCGCCTACTTTTTCACCATTGCGCACAAAGTTTTTGGGATCCTCATGACTAGGAGATGCATTATTATGGGTAGCAAACCAATGGTCAAAACCAAAATGGTCTGGTTGGGGTTGGACCTGACTGTTAAATCTGGAACTACAATGCCACTTACCAGATAAGCAGGTGGAATACCCAACTTCTTTTAACATAGCTGGAATTGTTTTCTCATGCGCTTGTAAATGAACCAAATCCCTGTAATCTTCACTTTTTTTAGGACCAGGAATGAAGTCATAAATCCCTGCTCTGTTTGGGCTTCTACCGGTTAGTAAACCTGCCCGTGATGGAGAGCAGACTGGCGCAGCCGAATAAAAACTGGTAAATTTGATTCCTTTGGCGGCTAATTTATCAAGGTTTGGTGTTTCGATGATGGGATGCCCAAAAGAAGACAGGTCGCCATAGCCTAAATCATCACAAAGGATCACCACAATATTAGGTTGGCCTTCTTTTTTCTGACAGGAAGAAAGTGCTGTTAATAAAACTAAAATGCCTACTGATATTTTTAAATAATTCATTGGTATCTATTTTGATCTCCGCCTAATCTATAAGGATTTTGTACTTAATTGAGCTGGATTTCTCTGAGTGCTCCAACTTCAAACTTCTTTTCCTTTTTATCAAAAGAAATGATTACGGGTACTTCATTGTGCAAACTCAGTTTGCCATCCTTGGATTCTAATACCACATTGCCCTTTTCTGCAGTGGAAATGGTATATCCATTGGCTTGTAACTTTGTTCCATTACCCATGAATAATATCAGGTCTCCTTCCTTTTTCTGACCAACTAAAGTATAGGTAGCGTTTGATGACTTGTTTTTGTACTTGGCCATTTTATCCCCATAAGAAGAGAATAAATAGTCCTCCCGTCCTGATTTGTGAATAATATGTAATCCGGCAAATTCTTCGGCACCATATTCATCTTCAAAACTTTTTATTGATGAAATACTTTTCCCTTCATCAGAAGTATAAGGTTCATAAACGGAAACAAAGGGGTGCTTCCAAGCTTCGCCATGTTGCCGAGCTGTAAAGGTTAAATAGGGTGCTTTAGATACCTCATAGGGGAGGCCACCATCGCCTCGAAAAGCTTTGTTAGGTGGCGATTTTATGGAAAAAATTTCGCGGCCTTCTGTTCCTTTCATCCAAAGGTTCATCAATACATCCGCTTTGCCATCTGGCATGTCTATTTTCCATTCAGCTTGATAATCCTCACTTGTTCGGATAGCGTTTTTGTCCCACATATAATCTAAAGCATAGAGGTGACCTCCTGCAAACCCCATTTCCTCACTTGGTTGAAGTTTTAATGGAGTACCTTCTGCATCCATGATTTGCATACTTTGCCCAAGGTTGTGGTAGTAGTAATCATGAAACTTATCCCCTTTACGTTGCTTTTTAGAGCGGAAAATATCAATGTAATAACCGGTAGTTTCGCCGGTTTTTATGATACTTACTAGCCGACTTTGATCACTACGGGTTTCTGGTTCCAGGAAATAGACATCAGAATAAGTGATGTCACTATAAAAGCCTGCTTTTTGTTCTGATTTTGGGTAGGCTCCCATCAAATCGAAATCGTGGTAACTTAACATTTCAGTGTAAGAAGATGCGCCGTCCACCATGACGGTATTGTGAGCGGGGAATTGGGAGTAATATTCCAAGTAAATTGGCTGTAGATAACCTGCTCCTTTTCCAGGGTCAGCTCCCTGGACAAATCCTTTGCCATACAGTTCCATATTCATCTACCTCAACCTTTTCGTGGTCTGGTGTTCCGTCATCTACAAACCCGAATGGTGCCATATCTTGCTCAATTAAGGCTTGTTGTTCATCATATAACATTTGTCTTGCGTTTGTATCTGTCATCTCTTTGAAAAAAGGTTGATTAGATAACCAACCAAATATGACTAAACACA
>CAXIDD010000695.1:0-2972 GCA_964021975.1 uncultured Saprospirales bacterium
ACGGTGAGGATGAAGAGGATGAGAATGAAATGCCTACTGGTGGTTTCGTTAATCCTGCTGATTTGACCCAAACTGCTTTTGCTAATAACATCGTTTTTGATAACAACAATGCTCGATTCATCGAAGGGGCAGATGGTGGTTTCAATGCTTTGGTTAATGCAAGTACTGAAACGGTTGATCCACTACTAGCTGGTATCTCTCGCGTACCAAATGGTCAATTGGATCCACGTCCAAATGCCGGTTCTCCTGCCCTTTCTGGTGCAGCAATCCCAACTAATATTGAGGAAGACTTTGATATTGTTGGTTACCGTGGTGCTTTCAATAATCGCGAAAACTGGGCTGCTGGTTGGACCGCAATGGATGAATATGGCTACTTCGGTGATTTAGTTACAGAAGCCTCTAATGTAATCACTGATGCTTCAATCAACGCTGGTGAAACTTTAGTCCTTGATAATTCTCAAGAATGGGTTTTAGATGGTTTTGTCTTCGTTGAAGACGGAGCGGAACTAATTATCCAACCAGGCACAGTAATCAAAGGTTTACAAAGTCCAAATACTGGGGACTTAACTTCTGCCTTAATTATTTCTCGCGGTGGTAAAATTACTGCTGAAGGAAATGCAAATAACCCAATTATTTTTACAGGTACAGGTGATGATTTAAGCACCATTGATGATGTTGCCGCTACGGACAATCAACTTTGGGGCGGTGTTATCATCCTGGGCAAAGCTTTTGTTGGTGAAAATGGTGGTACTGATAACATCGAAGGTATCGATTCAAATGAGCCTCGTGGTATTTACGGTGGTTCTGAAGATGACGACAACTCTGGTACACTAAAATATGTATCTATCCGTCACGGTGGTGCAGTCTTAGGTGCTGACAATGAAATCAACGGTTTAACCCTTGGTGGTGTTGGTTCTGGTACAACCATCGATTACGTTGAGATCTTCGGAAACAAAGATGATGGTATTGAGTTCTTTGGTGGTACCGTAAATGTAACACACGCTGTAGTTGCCTTCGTTGGTGATGATTCTTATGACTTCGACGAAAGCTACGATGGCCATTTACAATATATTTTCTCTATACAACAATTTGTAGATGCTTCTATTGGTGACCACGCTATCGAGTACGATGGTACAGAGGACAATACGGCAAATGCTTTTCAAGGTGTAGGTCGTGTATACAACGCTACATTTATTGGACCTGGAGCAAATGCGACTGATACCAAAGCAGATGGTATTACCTTAAGAAAAGGCGCTGCCTTGGAACTATGGAACTCTATCCTAGTTGATATTCCTGGTTATACCTTCAAAAACGGTGAGGATGAAGAGGATGAGAATGAAATGCCTACTGGTGGTTTCGTTAATCCGGCTGATTTGACCCAAACTGCTTTTGCGAACAACATTGTAAACAACATCAATGCTGATCGTTATTTCGAAGGCGCTGACAGAACAAATTTTGTTGCATTACTTACTAGTACTGTAGATACCGTTCCTGGAATCAGAGGTATCTCTACCCTACCAAACGAAGGCTTGGATCCAAGACTGAACTCAAGTGCTGTGGCAAATAGAGGTGCTGCTATCCCAGTTGAAGCTGGTGTTGACACGGTATCTTACCGAGGTGCATTTGATGATAATACGAACTGGGCATTGGGTTGGACTGCTTTAGATGAGTACCAATACTTTGGTCTATTGACAAATACCGTTGAGTATGCTTCTAATTCGGAAGGTGTGAGCGTTAACGCTTATCCAAACCCAGTGCTAAATGGTGTAGCAAGACTTCAATTGGAGCTTCCAACTAATACGAACTTACTGGTAAATGTATTCAGTTTGACTGGTCAAAATGTGTTGACACACAACTTTAACCGCGTTAATGCTGGTACACATAACCTTGATTTGAACGTTTCAAATTTCCAAACGGGAATGTACATTGTTGCAATCCAAACGGGATCTGGAACGGTCACAAGAAAAATTAATGTAAACAACTAGGCCCTTTTTAGCCAAATTGTTAATAATTATTTAATAAACCGCCTCTACCATTGTAGGGGCGGTTTATTTAGTTTTGTGCTAAATTTCCTATCCACTCTTAAGTTATTCTTTTAAACAATTGATTTTTAAGCTTTTAAAGGGACATACTATTAATAAATTCATCATGATGAGATTCAACAAACTACTTTTTTCTACGCTCCTAGTGCTGAGTTCTATCTTAGCTTATGGTCAATCCGCAGTTGTATCCGGAACTATGCTAGATACAGAAACGGGAGAGCCTTTAATGTTTGCTAGCATCTTAGTACAAGAGTTGGGTACTGGTACAGATACCGATATCGATGGTAAGTATCAATTGAAATTAGCACCCGGCACCTATACTTTTGTGGCAAGTTATGTTGGCTACACCTCAAAAACAATTACAGATGTCGTAGCCAAAGAAGGAGAAGTCGTTTATCTTGATTTTTCTTTAAGCGAAGAGACCGAGGTACTTCAAGAAGTAACTATTAGTGCTAAAGTTATTGAGAGATCAGAGAATGCAGTCATGGTACTACAAAGGAAGTCTGATAAGATTCAAGATGGTATTTCCGCACAAGAAATGAGTCGTTTTGCAGTGGGTAATGCAGCAGGTGCCATGCAAAAAGTAACCGGCGCTACTATTAGTGGTGATAAATATATATACATCCGTGGTTTAGGAGATCGCTACTCCTTGACTCAATTGAATGGATTGATCATGCCTAGTTCTGATCCTTATCGGAATGGTGCCCAACTGGATTTAATTCCTTCCAATCTGATTGAAAATATTATTACCGCTAAAACTTTTACGCCTGATCAACCAGGTACCTTTACAGGAGGTAATGTTAATATTAAAACAAAGTCTTTCCCTGAGCAATTTACTTTGACCGTATCTGCCAGTGGTACTTTTAATGCTCAGAATAACTTCATCGATGATTTCCGATCTTATGATGGTGGAGAAAACGATTACTGGGG
>CAXIDD010000696.1:0-2960 GCA_964021975.1 uncultured Saprospirales bacterium
ACTTTTGTTTTTGTTGGCAATTTCTCTATTGAAAATATCAAGCCACTCATCCTAAAATACTTGGGTAACCTTCCAAAAACCGAACGGAAGGATCAGTTTCAAGACTTAGGCATTCGATTAGCTCCAGGTAAAATAGACACTTTGATTACCAGAGGGACAGCGCCAAAATCCATTGTAGATTTAACTTTTCATGGAGACTTTGACTATACTGGGAAAAACAGGTACGAATTTAATGCTATGTTAGCCGTCCTGCGAATCCAACTTAGAGAGCAACTGCGAGAAGAATTAGGAGGCGTCTATGGGGTGAATGTTTCTGGTTTTAATACCAAAAGACCAAATCCATTTTACCGTATTGGAATCCGCTTCAATACAGACCCCAGCCAAGTAGATACTTTAATACAAACTTCTTATAAAGTCATCAAAGATTTACAAAAAAATGGTCCTTCTACTACTGATTTACAAAAAGTAAAAGAAACCTAAATTCAATCCAGAATTAAAGCGGAGCAAGAAAATAGTTATTGGATGGCCCAGTTAATGTATCGCTACCAAGATGAAATGCCGCTGAAGGGAGCCGCTAATTCTGCTTTTAGGGCAAAAGTTGAGGCATTAACGGCCAAAGATATACAGCAAGCTGCTCAAACATTTTTTAATTTTGAACAGCAAATCCAGATGGTTTTAATGCCGGAAAAGGAGTAATCTTAGAGGTACTGAAATGTTGAGGTATTGAATTATTCCAATTAAACACCTCAACATTTCAATAATTCGTTACCTATCCAACAAAGCTTTAACAGCACCGTAGGGTTGAATAAAAGCCCCCGTTTCTCTAGGACTTTGAGTGCTAGCACCTGTGTTGCGTAGAATTTCGTGAGCTGATTTGGTATCTAGACTTGGATCAATACTTTTCAACAATCCTACCAATCCCGCTACATAAGGTGTTGCCATGGAAGTACCATTATAAGTGGCATATTTACTTCCTGGTATGGTGGAATAAATACCTACTCCCGGAGCTGCAATACCCATTTTAAGGTCTTGAACCACATTTGAGAAACTGGCTCGATTCAAATCTTTATCGACGGCACTGACACCAATAATCCCTTCTGCATTTACTGGACTGTAATTCTTAGAGTTGCTATTAGAGTTTCCGGCAGCAGCAATTACAATCGCTCCTTTTTTATTGGCATATTGGACTGCTTGTGTGTAGGCCTTTTGTCTTGAATCGTTAGATGGTCCTCCCAAAGAAAGGGAGATTACATCTGCGCCTGCATCAGCAGCCTTAGTAATACCTTTAATTATCGTTTGTTGAGTACCGTATCCCATTTTACCTAAAACCTTATAGCTACTTATTTGCACAAAGGAATTATCTCTGGAATACGAAGCAACACCCTTACCGTTATTAGAAACAGCTCCAGCAATACCTGCACAGTGTGTACCGTGCCCTTTAGGATCATCATTGCTGCTTTTATGGATTGATCTAAAATTGTCTTTGAGGTCCTCATGCTTGGAATCTACTCCCGTATCTAAGATGGCAACTAAAGCTTTTTTCTTAGGCTTAATTTTTTCACTTTCTAGCAAATCATATAACTTATCCATTTGCATAGCGGGGAAAGACCAGAGCTGGTCTACAGCGGGATCGTTCAATCTAAAGTCTGGTTTCACCTTAGGATTCTTTGCTACTTTTTGCGTTTCTATTGGACTCAATTGAATAACTTCATTGGCTTCCACGTACTCTACAAAAGAAAGGTCCTTCAAGTCTTCAATCAACCTTATAGAAGAAACATCGTTTGGAATATTCAATAAGATATAGTCATCCAAATCGGTGCTGGCATTATCTTCAATTTCCTGAAAAGCCCATTCATAATTGACTTTGTTTTCCTTGGCCCAAGCGGCTAATTCTTCCATATCATCAGCAGTCCTATTGGGTATTAACTCTACCAGGTACTCCCCTTCTAAACTTAAGCCATTGGCATCAGACATTCTGAAAGGAAATCGATCTCCCAATTCATTTTTCACATACCAATATCCACCAGCAAGGGTTAAAGCTAATAAAAGAACAAATAGCTTACGTTGACGAGCGACAAAACTAAATACCGCACCAGAAGCAGCAATAACGAGCAAATCTCGAACCAATACTTCTAATTTATACTCAACTGGAGCAACTTGTACCAACCAGGAGCCCAAAAAGGCAAGAATGGCCGTTAAGGTAATACCCCGAAAGATACGATCTGCTTTTCCAGCATTAAAGGAAGTCCAAAAAAGCAATCCTAAGATAACGGCAAGAAAACTAACAATATAGGTGATACTTAACATAAGTGTCGTTTTGTGATGCTTGTTGTTTTTAACAACATAGCAAGTAATCGTAATTATAAACGCTAGTATTAATATACATTATTCTTGATAAATCCCTTTATTTTTTTTGCTAAAGTAGCCTTGCGGACAGACGAACACATTTTTGCAAACTATCTAGAGTACTTTGATGTTCTTAAAAGAGTTAGTTTAATATGAAAGTTAAGTTAATAAATACTATTTTTGTAAGCCAAGAGCTGACGTGAAAATGGAATCTCATTTTTTGTTGCTCTTAAATTTAGAAAACCAAAAAATAAGCGATAATAATGGCAGAAGGACAAGCCAATGGCGTACACAATTGTGTAATTGTAGGATCAGGACCAGCGGGATATACCGCGGCCGTCTACGCAGCTCGTGCCAACATGAATCCTGTATTGTACACCGGTAAAGATGTTGGTGGCCAATTGATGATCACCACAGATGTAGAAAACTATCCTGGCTACCCAGATGGCATTATGGGACCCCAAATGATGGAAGATTTCCGTAAACAAGCCGAGCGGTTTGGCACTGAAATCAACTATGAACTAATCACTAAAGTAGACCTAAGTGGACCAATACATAAGCTCTGGACAGATAGTGGTAAAGAAATTCAAGCCCATTCTGTCATTATTTCTACT
>CAXIDD010000697.1:0-2955 GCA_964021975.1 uncultured Saprospirales bacterium
GAACCTGGACTCCGACTCCATTACTACGCATCTCAGGCTAGACTCTCTGTAGAACCCCGGATTGGATTGAAATACAATGTCTCGAATACCATAAGACTAAAAGCAGGTGCGGGACGATATGCTCAAAATGTGGTAAGCACCCAAAATGATTTAGATATTGTCAACTTTTTTACTGGTTTCTTAGCAGGCCCTGAGGAAACAATTTTCCAGCAAGGGACCAATACTCCTACGCGGGATCGACTCCAAGGTGCTTGGCATGCAGTGGCGGGTGTGGAAATAGACCTCAAACCTAACTTACGACTCAATATAGAACCCTACTATAAAGATTTTACCCAACTAATCACCTTGAACCGGAACAAGCTCCAAGCTAGAGATCCAGATTTTATGGTAGAGACTGGCGAAGCTTATGGACTCGATTTGTCCGCACAGTACGAATTACCCAATTGGCTAGTATGGTTGAGTTTCTCCCACGCTTATGTGAATCGTGACGATGGAGAGCAAGTTTACCCAACCGTGTTTGATCGACGCAATAATGTCAATTTTCTCACGACCTACTCCTTTGGTAATCAAAATAATTGGGAAGCATCTCTTCGTTGGAATTTTGGATCGGCATTTCCATTTACCCAGACACAAGGTTTCTTCCAAAATGTAGATTTTACAAATGTGCTCCAAACAGATGTTCTGACTGGTAACTTTCCAATTGGTACGATATTATCCACAGAGCGTAACGGCGGCAGGTTGTCCAGTTATCATCGGCTAGATCTCTCTTTAAAATATTCGGTTGATTTTGGGAAGCACAGTAGTTTAGAAACCAATCTAAGTGTAACCAATGCGTACAATCGTGAAAATATCTTCTACGTTGATCGCCTGACCAATGCTCGGGTCAATCAACTACCTTTTTTGCCTAGTTTAGGGATGACTTTCCGGTTTTAATCATTAATATAGAAAAATAAAAAGCGTGCATTTCCAAATAGAAAAATGCACGCTTTTTATTTTTACAACTCAGTAATGAAGACTACCGAATCAAAGTCACCTCTCCAGAACTCTCTTCTCGTCGACCATCAGGGAACTCCACGGTTATCTTATATATGTATACATCTGATGGAGCAGGATTTCCATTAACATTTCCATCCCAGCCTGTATCAGGAGTTTCATTGTCATAAACGACTTGTCCCCAGCGATTGAATACCTTGAATTCTTGAATAAAGGCACTTAAATCCTGAATACCTACAAAAGCAATATTGAAGAAATCATTGACATCATCACCATTCGGTGTGAATACATTGGGGATGGTATATTGCGGTACAATAACCAATACTAGTGGAGTGGTATTCTCCGTCTCACAATCGTTGGGAGAGACTAAAGTTAACTTATAGACCGTATTGTCCGATGGCGTATCTGTAATTCCAGGACCATCACCAGCAATATTATCATCATTAGCCATCCACTGAAAGTCATATCCAGCAGTATTCCCATCAATATCCGCATTGACGCCTACGCTAGCCCCTAGGAAAATACCATCAGTAGTAGCCGTAGTTGGGTTAATATCAAAACCTAAAATATCTGGTTGTTGCTCAACGGTAATTTGTGCTTCATCAGTTGCACGGAAACATTCCTGACCATTGGGTTTTAATGCCCTGTAGGTCATTAGGAAGGTAGCATCTTCTGTAAGTGTTCGGATGGTAATATCCGAGCCATTCTGGCTAGAACCTTGGAAAGACCAGGTATAGCTTTCGGTCGCAAAACCAGCAGCGTCCCCCATGGCAGACAAAGTAAATTCTTCTCTTGGACAAATCGTCAAGGTGGCAGGCGTTACATCAACGGTTACTGGGTTGATCACTCGAACCTGTAAGCTCGCGCTTTCTTCCGGGCAATCTCCAAATTGGGCAGTGAGTGTATATGTAGTATTTTCAGTAGGATTCACATTGATCAATGGATCCATTGAATTGAAAGTAGCATCATCTGGGGAAGACCATTGATAAGTCACACCAGGGAAGTTGGTGAAGTTTAATTGAATGTCTTCACCTTCACAAATAATATCTTCTGTATTCAATCCAATTAGTTGAGGAAGGACTTGAACAGAGATACTGGCCGAGCTCGGACAGCCTTCTTCCTCTACCATTATCATCACCTCTGTAGTTTCACTTAAAGGACCAACAGTCACTTCTCTTTGATCTTTAGCGCCGGGAATTACTTCTTCTGGAGTCCAAGTGATTTCTCCTTCCCCTTCAAAAGTTGCGGTTAAATCAATCGTCTCTCCAGGACAAACAATAGCGGGATCTGGTGTGATAACAATATCTTTGGGTTGAATCACGGGGATTAAGACTTCAGTTGAATCAACACAACCACCGGAAGTGGTAACCCGCTTATAAACTGCGCTATCTTGTGCCGTAAATACTAAATTGAAAAGGGTATCTGGTGTTTCAAAACCAAAAGTACCAACGCTGTCCTCGCCAGGTGTGGGCATTGTCAAAGTAGCACTCCAAATATGTTCTATAATAGGATAGGCTTCTGGATTAAAAGTAGGTGATTTTAAGGTCACTACATCCCCGACACAGTAGGCTTCTTTGTCTTCATCTTTCTCCAGGCTTAAATCTACTGGAATGGAATCAATACGAACTACTACTGAATCAATGATGGTACAGCCTCCTTGGGTATAAGAAGTATAATAGGTAGTCGTGGCTTCTGGCGCCGCGATGACCGAGGTGCCAACCGTATCGGATAAACCTTCCGCTGGGGACCAAAAAAGGTCTGCTGTTGCTCCCTGATTTAGGGTAGCAGTCAGCTCGACATCTTCTCCCACACAAAGCAATACCGTGTCCGGATTGTCAATTGCAGCGGATACCTGGAAGGTTTCAACCTGGAAGGCTTGTTTAACTTCACAACCAGTTATATTGATGGTTGCTTCGATGGTGGTACTTTGTAAAGGTTGGACCAATGCGCGACTGTTTAGGG
>CAXIDD010000698.1:0-2952 GCA_964021975.1 uncultured Saprospirales bacterium
CTCTAATGGGTCCTTATCTAGCATTATTATTTTTCCTTTTTTAATTCGCTTTTAAAAGAGATTCTATAGTTATCATTTCACCATTGATACAGACTTGATCAATTTGCATCAAATTTTTCAGGTCATCTGTAGGATCCGCGTTCAATATAATTAAGTCTGCTAACTTACCAACTTCTACCGAACCTAAATCTTCTTCTGCCTGTAATACTTTGGCGGCATTAATCGTAGCGGTTTGCAACACAGAAAAAGGATCAATTCCAGCTGCTGCGTAGGCTTGAACTTCTAAATGTAGACTGAATCCATAAGGTATTATTGGCGAGTCTGTCCCCGCAACAACCCAACCACCTTGATCGTGGACTGATTTGACCATTTGCATAGCATTTTGAAAATCATTTTCCCATTTCTCAGGATTCTGTTTCACCTGATCAATACCTTGCTTAGCAGACTGCAGGTTAAAAATAGGCATTAAGGCTTTTACTTTAGGATCTTCTAATAAGCTTGGATCTTGTGCTAAAAGGTAATTATAAGATACGTATATCCCTGTAGTTGGTGCAAAGCTAATACCTGATTGAGCGATTAAACTAATGACATCTTGGTAAGTCTTATTTTGATTCGTCATTTTAGGAGAGTACCCTCTCCTACTTGTCCCTAAGATGTGTTCCATTCCATCTATACCAAAAGTTGCGGCTGGGTACAATTCATGAGAAGAGACTGGAATCCCTATTTCATGAGCAGCTTCTACTATCCTTTTTTGTAGCGGATCAGATAGCCGGACGTAGGTCTTAATCATATCATAATCTAGTATTTTAGCCCGTTCCAACTCTAATTCTAGTTGAGTCTCATCTTGCAAGGCATTTGCACCACCGTAATAGATGCGGCTTCCATCGAATGGACTACCGGTAAAAAAGATTCTGGGGCCTAAAGCGCGGCCTGCCTCTTGCGCTTCTTTTCGATTGAGGGCATCATAAGGATCAGAAGCGGGATCCCGGGTTGCGGTTACTCCCCAAGCCAACCAGGTACGTCCTAATTTTTCGCCTTCCCAACTCCCCTGATGCGAGTGTCCATCAATCAAACTTGGCATAACGTACTGCTCAGTAGCATCAATCACGGTATCTACTAATTGGAGATTGCTAGTCGCCCTCGGTAGTATTTGTACAATCCGATTGTTTTCAATCAAAATATCTTGATTGATTTGCCATTCCTTTTGAATACCGTCAAATAAATAGCCCGCCTGAATCAATTTCCGATTGCTAGGAGTCACTCTTTGGCGTTTCATTTCAATCGGTAAGTCAATGATTTCCTTTGATTCAATATCAATCAATTTAAGCTGATCGTTATTTAGGTAAAGTAGTTTTTGCCCATCTGCGCTCCAAGAAGGTGCATCTGCCAATTCCTCGGTTAATGGGATGGGATCCCCTTGATTTTGGCCTTGTTCGCTAACTGGCACCAACCAAAGTCTGCTAGCAGAGATAGCCGCTAGGTAATCTCCTTGTGGAGACCATTCAGGTCCATTGTAAGTCCGGACTCCAATAGAAAAATGCGGTAAGCCACCTAAACGGTAACTTTTCTGATTTTCAATATTAAAATACAAGACGCCATTTACCCCCTCCCGGTATCGAGTAGAGTATTGCTCTAAGGTGCTCACTGCCAAAATCTCACTATTGGGTGACCAGCTTGGTGCGCCTACGCTGCTGCTAATAACGCCTCCTACTGCCTGGGTTTCACCTGTTTCAAGCCTTACATAGAATAAACGTCCCATGCGCGGTCCATAACTAATTGAATAAGCAATTTTTTGTCCATCAGGAGACCAAGCCAGTCCAGAAACTGCTGAATTTGGAGTCGTTAATTTAGATTCCTGGCCAGTTTCCAAATTTCTTAGGTAGATCATGAGCTGTCCACTGCGATCGGAAGTATAAGCTAATTGAGTTTGATCGGGTGACCACACTGGAGCCATTTCAACAAAAGGGTCATTGGTCAATTGTTGCAATGATCCATCTGCTTTTCGAATCCATAGATCTTTCAGCATAATCAGCGCTACTTCTTTTCCATCAGGCGAAAGCCTAGGCATAAATAAGCCTTTAATCGGTAATTCTTGCGCAGCATCAAATAAGCGCTTTTTGGCTTGATAAGTTGGCCGATCTAAGGACACATTGATTTCAAAAGGTATGGTGAGTGGTACCTCTCCTTGTAGGTTTCCTTTTTTAATTTTTCCATCTGCGGTATAAAGAAAATTTCCTTCATCCATCCATTGGAGGGGAAAGGGAAATAGATCTTCTTCCGAAGCTTTCAAGATAGTTGGATTGCCTTCTTTAGTCTTCGGATTTAGAAAAACCAGCCCATCTTCTGTTAAAAAGCTAATGAGAGATCCGTCCTTATTCCAAGATGGAGCAGTAGGTATTGCCTCTGTTGCATATAAAATGGCTACTCCCTCCCCTGTGTTTTGCTTTATTCCCGAATCAGAGGGATCATCATCCACATAGGCAAAACCACCCTTTGGATTTATTGTGGGTGCATACTGATTGTATGGTGCGTTGGTAAGATTATCTGTTTTTTGGCTACTCAAATCAAAAGACCAAATATCATAGTTACCCGTTTCATCCGATGCGTATAGAATTTGTTGGCCATCTACTGACCAAACGGGTTCTCTGTGATCATACGGCCCGTCTGTCAATTGCTGAAGGCCAGAACCATCTTTATTAATAGTATAGATCTGCCAATTCCCAGTCCAATAGGCTTGAAAGGCAATTTTTTGTCCATTAGGAGCCCAATTTGGCTGTCGAGCATTCCCAAATTTGTCGGTTATAGCTTGAGCTTCGCCACCTCCATAAGGCATCATCCACAATTGGCCCATTAAATCAAATACTAAAGTTGATTTGTCTGGGGAAATAGCAACTGCCATGTTGGTACCAGATTGGATATTTATTTGATTATTGGTCGCTGCTTGCTTGCTTG
>CAXIDD010000699.1:0-2947 GCA_964021975.1 uncultured Saprospirales bacterium
AAAAAACATCAAAAGCTGTACAGAAAATAATGGGACAAGCAGGTGTAATTGATTGGTAAATCTGAAAGGCATTACCATCCAATAATTCAATGTCAGAGAACAATAAGTCAGGTTGCTTGCTTTTTAAAAAGTCAATGCCAGCCTGGACCGTCCGTAACCAATCAATTGTTGCATCAGGAGCCTGACGGCGAATCATTTGAATGAGCTTTTCTCCAGCAGATTGTTCATCTTCCAGGACTAGAATGTGTAGCTTATTGGTCATGAGGATTGTCGGATTAAGGGCAATTTGACGGTGAAGGAATCAGCGGTATCCAGAATGGTGATTTTTTGGCCGGAAATCAATTGATAGCGAGTGTTTAAATTTTTGAGGCCGGTACCTAACTTGGTCTCGACTTGAAATTTTGGTTTTTTCAAATGACTAAGCTCAATTTGGTCGCCTTGGATTTTAAGACTGGTAACTAGCGGCGCTTCCGGTGTACCTTGATTGTGTTTAACCACGTTTTCAAGCAGGGTTTGTAGGGAGCTTGGTGGAAGTAGGTACTTACCTTTTGGTTGTTGGGTGAGGTCTTGATGAAATAGATAAGCACCGCCAAAGCGATTTTCCAATAGGAAGATATATTGCTCAGCAAATGCCAGTTCTTTTTCCAGTGGTACAAGTTCTTGTTCGCTATTAGCGAGAACATAACGATAAAGGCCTGCCATTTTGTGTAAATAAGTTTGAGCGAGCGCCGGGTCTTTCTCAATTAGCCCATCAAGGGTGTTGAGGTTATTAAAAAGAAAGTGCGGATTGATTTGTGCTTTAAGTTGCTGGAGTTCGGTTCGGATTTTATCGGTTTCCAATCGTTCAATTCTACGTTGATTAACAAACCAATCTTTGGTGAAACGATAAGCAGATGATAAGAAAAAGGCAGCAGGTAAGGGGCTAAGTGGTGCAAACAAGAAACTATCTCGACTCCATATTTCGGTTTTGGCGTAAGCCATAAAAGTAAGCTCTGGAGATCCAATAAGGTGGTAAAGAAGAATCCGTAAAAACTCCATCCCAAAGATCACCAAGGGTGTAAGAATAAAGTACCAAAAGCGCGGCTTGCGATTTAAAAACCTGGGAATTAAATAAAAGGCATTTAAGTAAAAGAATAGGATAAAAGCTACAATTGAAAGAGGGGCAGGGCTATTTAAGCGTAGACTTTTATCAAACCAATCGTCAGTCCAGGAAACATTGACACCACTTAAAAAGAGGAACCAGATCAGTAAGTGTATACTGATTTCCAGGTACTTGGCATTGAATCGTTGCTTGGACACCGCTTGTGTTTGTAGTCCTCCTGATCGGAAGTAAAAATAACAAAGTAAGGAATTTGAAAGAGATTCTTGTTTTTTTACACGGGGATTTCTTATTTTACTCTTCTACAGAAACCCTATCAAATGAACGCACAGCCTAGCATAAAACATTCCTATTTTTTAACCCTATTTTTAATCATTGTAATTTCCAGTTGCCAAACTACAATACCAGAAATCGAGCTGACTGAACTCACCATCACGGAAATCCATGCAGCCTATCAAGCAGGGACCTATTCAAGCGAGGATCTAGTACGCGCATATTTGGCCAAAATTGAAGCAGAAAATGAGCTCATTAATGCTTTGACAGTGATCAATCCGGAAGCCATTAAAATGGCCCAAAAACTAGATCAAGAATACCAGACTACTAAAACCCTAAGACCTTTACATGGCATTCCAATTATTGTTAAGGACAACATCAATACGCTTGGTTTACCCACCACTGCCGGAGCCCTTGCTTTAAAAAATTTTATTCCGGAAACGGATGCGTATATTATTCAAGGCCTTAAAGATGCTGGTGCCATTATCCTTGCCAAATCAAATATGGCCGAATGGGCGTTTAGCGCGATGCATACCGAAAGTTCTACAGCCGGTACTACCCGTAATCCCTATAATTTAGACCATGTGCCAGCTGGATCCAGCGGTGGTACTGCTGCCGCCATATCCGCTAATTTAGGGGCTGTTGGTTTGGGAACTGATACCGGGAACTCCATTCGTGGACCTTCTTCCCACTGTGCCTTGGTGGGATTTCGGACGACATTAGGACTCATCAGTCGGGAGGGAATTGTTCCCTTGTATTTACGCAACGACGTCGTCGGGCCAATGTGCCGCACGGTGACTGATGCCACGAAAGTCCTGGAAGCTATGATTGGAGTAGACACCAAAGACCCCATCACAGAAAATAGCAGGATGCAATTGCCCAGTGGCTACCAGCAATTTTTGAAAGCAGACGGGCTACAAAATGCACGTATTGGTGTTTTACGAGAACTAAGTGAAGCCAATCCTGATCCGGCAATTAGCACGCTTTTTGAGGCTGCTTTAGCAGATTTAGAAAGGCTGGGTGCTACGGTTGTAGATCCGGTCATCGTACCTGATTTTGCGACTTTAAGGCAAAACCAGTGGTGCGCAGATTTTGGAGCTGATGTGGCAGACTTTTTACAGACTTACGTCAAAAGCGATACCTTGAGAACGATAGAGGACATTATTCGAGTAGGCACTAAATCCGATTTCGCTGATCGTCGATTGCAAAACTTTGTAAATAGTTCAGGCCGTTATCGCGACCCTGAAATCCCTTGCGAAGATGCTTTTGAGGATCAACGTCGCTTAGCTTTTCGAAAAGCAATTGAATTTGCCATGGATAGCCTGGATTTAGACGCCATCGTTTATCCCACCTGGAACAATCCGCCCGCACTTATCGAAAATTTCGAAGAAGAATACCTTGGGGATAACAATCAAATTATTGCACCGCATACCGGGCAGCCTGCTTTTACAGTGCCCATGGGCTATACTCCCGCTGGGCTACCCACGGGTTTACAGTTTCTGGGCAGAATGTTTGATGAGCCCAAACTCATCTCTTTCTGTTACAGTTATGAGCAGGGGACCAAGCATCGAGTGG
>CAXIDD010000700.1:0-2945 GCA_964021975.1 uncultured Saprospirales bacterium
GGGTCTGCTGTATTCATATGGTTATCGTTGTACCTTGGTCATGTCCATATTCCGAACCATAAGCAGGTACGATTTACTAAATTCTATCATGGACCCAAAGCGCAAGCTGGATAAAGCTGGGCGCAAATTGGGATAATAATTCTTATTTTGGGAAACGATGTGGCTGATAGCTCTTTTAATCGCTCGTGGGTTTAATTTTTCCTGGGCTGGATTGAAGTAATCCAATTGAAAACCTAATTCCTTGAAAAAGGAAAATTCGGTGATTTTATAGTACAATTCAAAGAGCGATCTTGCTGGTTTTGGAATCGCATAATTAAACAGACAGTACCCGGCAATAAAACTAGGAATAGAAAGCGCAATCTCTAAGTGTCCATTTTGGATATACCAATCTATATTAGCGAGCTCATTATCAATAGAAGAGACTACTCGATCATGATTGACTGGCATGGTTATGCCAAAAGTTGATCTACCTCTGTACATTTCTTTAAATAAGGCATCTTTTGGACGGTCTAGTAATTCCTTTAATTCCCTAGCTAGTATTTGAGCTTTTTCGACGGTTTTTTTATCATCTTTGGCAAAGTATTGTCGGTGCACAAATTCCAGTCGTTCCATTAAATAGCCTTCTGGTCGCATTAGGTAGTCCAGTTTGTAAACTAGATCTAACAAGAGGTAGACATAGGCACCGGGGTATTGTTCAAAGCTGAGTTTGCCTTGTTCAACCAAGTTAAGTGCCGTTTGGATTTTTTCTTGTAGGAAGTGATACTTAGCCTCTTTTTCTTTTAAACTAATTTCCTGTAAATGAGAAATATCAACCGCTTCTAACATGCCAAATTCGTCCAATAACAAATCATCTTGCTTGTCAGCATTGATCGCAACTTCCTTTATTGCGTAGTATAATTTATAGGGAGAGCCATCGATAGAATAGGTGTCAAAAAGAATGACAATGTTATCCTTATCGTCAAGCGCAAAACGTGCATATTCTAGTGAAAAGTTTTTTTCAATTAAACGCCGCATGAAGCCAACATTCAGCTCTTGAGTGACCGCTACTTTTGCTTCGACTTTAATTTTTTCTTTATTGGCAAAGCCGCAAATCTTTTTGGAACCTTGGAAAAGCTCAAAGCGGATTCCCTCATTCTCATCCCAAAAACGCAGGTTTTGCTCCTTTTCGTCCCCTAAATAGGTTAAGAAATAGCGATAGGATTCTAAGTAGTTTTCGTTCTCAAAGGCAACGAGTGCTTTGTCCCAAGCGGTATAATTGGCAGCTGTTTTGTAAGAATCAGTATAGCGCCCAAATTTTATATTTGGTTGTGTTATTTCATCTACTTTACCGTATCGTAGTCTGTCCCAAAAACCCATTTCGGATGTTTTGATCAAAAGTTTCACTGGGATAATGTTTACCCAATGCGAAAAATACTAATTTTAAAACAGAAAACTAAAAAATAATGGCTTTCAGAACGACTTTAGAGCATCCTTCCGAGGCTTTCCCGATCTCTTACACAGATTCCATCCTCAGTATGGGCTCTTGTTTTGCTGTACATATGGCCGAACGACTTGCCCAGCGCAAGTTTAATATTCAAAATAATCCTTTCGGTATTCTTTATAATCCGATTTCAATTGCTCAAAACCTAGAGCTCCTAGCTAGTGAGCGCACTTTTAGTGAAGTGGACCTTTTTGAGTATCAATCGCTTTGGCATAGCTTTGCGCATCATGGTGCTTTTTCTGCTCCTAGTCCTACCGATAGTTTAGATCTAATCAATACCGCTTTGCAACAAGCGCGTGCTAAACTCCAACAAACGAATACTTTAATCCTCACTTTAGGAACAGCCTTTGTTTGGAAAGAAAAGGAAACACAAAACGTCGTTGCAAATTGCCATAAACTACCGGCCAATAATTTTACCAGAACTTGTTGCACCGTAGATGAAATAGTGGCAGCCTTATCTAAGGTAGTAGAAGCTTACCAGGAAATAAATCCCAGTCTTCGTTGTTTGATTTCGGTAAGTCCGGTCCGTCATCTACGTGACGGAATGGTGAATAACCAGTTGAGTAAGGCCAGCTTAATTCTGGCCGCCCATACTTTAACAAAAAAGTTGGCAAATGTTTTCTATTTTCCAGCCTATGAAATGATGATGGATGATTTGCGGGATTATCGTTTTTATAATTCAGATATGCTCCACCCAAGTGCGCTTGCCGTAGATTATATTTGGTCTTTTTTTCAGCAACATTTTTTTCAGGAGAATACGCTCGAGCAAATACATGCGATTGAGCGTATTTTGAAAGCAGTACAACATCGGCCTTTATACCCTGATTCGCTTGCCCAACAGCAATTCAAGGCGAAAACACTCCAGCAGATCACTTTACTTGAACAAAAGTATCCCGATTTGTCTTTCTTAGAAGAAAAAGAAAAGCTAAAATAAAAATTGGAGATGTCCTCTTTTTATAGGTAGCCAATCGAAATATTCCTTATTACAGAATCTAAAAATCACAAAACCAATTTCACATGAAGCGAATTTTATACTCTATACTTTTTTTGTCTTGTTTGCTAATTTCAAAAACAAGTATTGCTCAAAATTTAGTCAGCTTTGAATTTAAAAGTAGCCTACCTGTAATTGCATTCCAATTAGTTATTGGTTCGGAAGCGAAGTATGGTGTGGACTCTTACAAGATTACTTATACCACTACTGATATTCGTGGCGCCTTAGACACCGCTTCGGGTTTAGTAGTCATCCCTAAAACTAGTGCTATTGTTTTTCCTTTGGGCTTAGTGCAACATGGAACAGTATCTGGCAGAGATGATGTACCGTCCAACTTAAGAGGAGGCTACGAACTGGGTGCGGCGTTTTCTTCAGCAGGATACGTTGTGATGATGCCTGACTATTTAGGCTTAGGAGATTCGCGGGGCTTTCATCCTTATGTGCACGCAGATACAGAAGCGAGTGCAGGCATAG
>CAXIDD010000701.1:0-2942 GCA_964021975.1 uncultured Saprospirales bacterium
CCGCGTCTTTCAGCAAGACCAACAAAATACAGGCCCGATGCCTTACCAAATTGACATCACTACCCGGATGTTTTATAATCCTAAATTGGTGGGTGCTTATACCTTTATTCCAGGCGTGGTAGCTTTGATTTTGATGTTAATTTGTGCCATGATGACCTCCCTGACCATTGTTCGGGAAAAAGAAATGGGCACCATGGATCTCTTATTGGTCTCTCCCCTACCACCCTTGCTGATTATTTTAGGGAAAGTGACACCTTATACAATACTCTCGTTTACCAGTTCCTTAATCGTTTTTGCGATGGGTTATTATATTTTTAAAGTCCCAATCTTAGGTAGTCTAGGCTTGTTGTTGATCTTGACCTTATTGTATTTACTCGTCTCTTTGGCTTTAGGGGTATTAATTTCTACTAGTACCGCCTCTCAGCAAAATGCGATGATGATCTCCATGTTTTCCTTGCTGCTACCGACCATGCTATTTTCTGGATTCATCTTTCCTATCGAGAGTATGCCAGATATTTTACAGTTCATCTGCCGCTTATTTCCTGCTAAATATTTCATCATTATTGAAAAAGCCATCATGCTGAAGGGAGCAGGATGGTCGTCGATAGTGCAGCCTACTTTAGTTCTAGGTTTAATGTTTTTGATTTTGATTACAGCTGCTTGGCGCAAATTTCAAGTTATTTATAAATAATAGATTATGAATCGATTACTCTATATTATCCAAAAGGAATTCATTCAAATCTTTCGCAATAAAGCCATCTTGCCGATGATGACCGTTGCACCAATTGTGCAAATGATTGTCTTATCTTTTGCGGCGACTAATGAAGTGAAAAATGTCCAGCTGGCCATTATTGATCAGGATCATTCTATCTATGCTCGTCGATTAGTTGAAAAAATACGTATTTCAGATCGATTCCACCTAGTGGCCCTACCGGCTGCGGTCCAGCAAGGTGACGCGCTTTTACAAGATGGATCCGCGGACATTATCCTAACGATTCCAAGTGATTTTGAAAAGGATTTCTATAAACATAAAGGTGGTGATATTCAGCTCTTGGTGAATGCCATCAATGGACAACAAGCGACTGTAGGTGCCTCTTACTTAAGTACCATTATTCAAGGCTTCAACCAAGAAATCAGGCAGGAAGCAGCTCCACAATTACTCGTTAGTCGCGTACCTTTACAAAGTACCATTAAGATCGAAAACGCCTATTGGTACAATCCAACTTTGAACTACAAACATTTTATGGTTCCAGGTATTCTTGGCGAATTGGTCATCATTCTCACGATGCTATTAACGGCCATGAATGTAGTCCGAGAAAGAGAAATTGGGACCATTGAGCAAATCAATGTGACCCCCATTAAAAAATGGCAATTTATATTAGGGAAAATGATCCCATTTTTAATCATTGGTTTATTGCTGATGACCGTTGGGCTGACGGCTGGTAAGTTAATTTTTGATGTACCAATGAACGGAAATTTATTAGTTGTTTTTGCCTATTGCGTGGTTAATTTAGTAGCAGTTCTGGGCTTAGGCTTATTTATTTCTAACATTTCAGATACCCAGCAACAGGCCATGTTTACTACCTTCTTTTTTGTGATTATTTTCATCTTAATGAGTGGCTTATTTACGCCAATAGAAAGTATGCCTGATTGGGCCCAGTATTTAACGATTCCCAATCCCGTAGCACATTTTGTGTCAGTCATGCGGTCGGTTTTACTGAAAGGCAGCAATTTTGCGGATGTGCTCTATCATTTTAGGGTGACCGCTGTTTTGGCAGTTCTTTTTAACGGACTGGCCTTGTTGAGTTATCGGAAGGTGAATTAGAGATTAATTTTCTAAAACCATATAAGTTAATATAAGAATTTCTTAACTGAGCTTATATGGTTTCAAAAACAAACACCTAATAAGCTTAAATCAATCCAGCTTACGCAAAAATTGATCTGGCTTTTCTGTAGTAGTATAGCCTGTAATTTGCCCCTGTGCATCTCTTTGAAAACGAACCTGTTCATTGCCAATGTCTTGGAAAAGATCCGTTTCCAAATAAAATAGCGGATAATTCATGCCTTCTACTATAGCATAAAGTGATTGATCTTGGGGGTTGATGGCTATACGAATTTGTTGTTGGTCGTAAAACTCATAAGTTCCCAAATAAGCATCTATCTGTGGAATATTCATAGCGGGCTCATAGGGATTATCATCGCTTAATAATAATCCGCCTCCAGGTTTCCAATGGTCATATTCCATATGATAGGCTACTCTTCGAGCCGTATTAAAGCCTTTTAGCTTGGCGACTAAATGTAAGGCGCCATCAATGCCCGCAGAAATTCCTGCTGTTGTAATCACTTTCCCATTATCCACATAACGGGCGTTGCGTACGACATTTACAGCTGGGAAGTCTTGTTCCAGATCATCTAAAGCATTGTGAAAAGTAGTAGCCGTTAAGTTGTCCAAAAGTTGTGTTTCTGCCAAGGCAAAGGCCCCCGTACAAACCGAAAAATAATAGTCAATATCAGTTTGCTTTTTAATCCAATCTTGTATTGTTGGATCGGCAAAAGATGCTCGGCCATTACCTCCAAAAAAGGCCAGCAAATTAGCTGGAGGAGCATCTTCCAGGCTATAATCAGGAATGATTTTTAAAATACCTTGAGAGACAATGGGCTCCCTTGTTTTCGATACGGTGAATACTTCAAAACCAGCATAGGAAAAGACTTCCATTGGGCCTGCAAAGTCCAATACTTCTACCCCATCTTGCAGGTAGAAGGCAATTTTTTGTGGTGTAATTTCTTCCTGATGAGTATCCATTGTTAACAATTCCATGCCACAATGCTGGCAAGTACCTGGGCCATAATATTTCAGGGTATCGCAACTGCTGTTACAAGGTGGGCAAACATAGTGCGCTTCAGTTTGTGCTAAAATCGCTTTGCTCAAGAATAAAAGTAAG
>CAXIDD010000702.1:0-2941 GCA_964021975.1 uncultured Saprospirales bacterium
TCCAGATACCATCAATACCCAAAAACAGAGGTAGGATTAATACCAGCGGAATAAGAAAGATACCTTGTTTGGATAAAGCCAATAATAAAGCAGGCATTGCTTTACCAATTGCTTGAAAAAAAGCACTGCCAATTAGACTAATCGCTAAAAGAGGCGTTGCTAAAAATGCCATTCTTAGCGCTGGAGCTGCAGCTTCCAGTAAAGCTGGTTCGGATGAAAAAATTAAGACCAATTGGTCGGCACCAATCATGATCGCCGCGAACGTTGCCAGGGCAATTAGCGTAGCCGAGCGAATACTTATATTGATTATTTTCTGAACGCGCTCCTCTAAGTTTGCACCATAATTGTAGCCTACAATTGGAACAAAGCCTTGGGTGATTCCCAGGACCGGAAAATTGGCAAACATCATAAATCGATTAATAATCCCATAGGTGGAGAGTCCCAACTCCCCTCCGTAAGCAAAAAGAGAATTATTCAGAACAATAGACAATACACTAATTGTCCCTTGTCTGGCAAGTGTGACGGAACCAATGGCAAATATCTCTCGGATAATCTTCCAATCAGGTCTTAGTAAACGCAGTTTGATTTTTAACTCACCTTTGCCAAACAGAAAGTAATAGGTGGTATAAGCGGCACTAATGCCATAAGCAATTGCCGTGGCCCAGGCTGCTCCTTCGATACCCATATCTAGCCAGATAATAAAGATCGGGTCTAAAATAATATTGGCTACGGCTGCTACTACCAAGGTGAGCATAGCAACCCGTGGATACCCTTCTGCCCGAATAATATTATTACTCATCATAGCCCAGGCTAAAAAAGGTACACCATAAAGTACAATTTTAAAGTATGCTTTTGCTGGCTCCAATATTTCGCCTTTCCCACCAAAAACGGCTAAAATTTCATCGATAAAAATCAAGCCAAATACTAGAAAGGCAATGGCTAAGCTCGAAGTCAATAGAACCTGATTGGCAAAGGTTAGGTAGGCTTTTTCAGGGTTGCCTTTTCCTAAGGCCCTAGAAATGATGGAGGCGCCACCAACCCCGATAGCCATACCAATACTGCCAATTAAGAAGGTGATTGGCAAGACTACCGTGATGGCTCCGATACCTAAGGAGCCCACAAAACGACCTACGAAAATAGTGTCGACGATACCATAAATTGACATGACTAGAATTCCAATCGAAGCAGGAACCGCCTGTGCAGTTAATAATTTCCCTAAGGGTTCGGTACCAAAGGCATTACTTTTTTTTTCCATAAGAATCGGAAGGTCGACAATTATCGCGGCTTCTAAAAGTAATGCCTTCATTTATTTTGAGGTCTGGTATCTGGCCTAGGCGCAACCTTTTGAGAGGTGTTTAAGTTTCAAGTCCTAGATTAACCAACCATTTAATGATGTACTGATGTTTCAGAAAAAATGGATTACATATTTCTTTCGTGCCTTATTTGTACTTGTTTTTGGAGCTTTGATGCTGGGGATTATCTACGAACAAGTAGCGCGCTTTAAAGCTCAATATAAATATAGTGCGCCAGGTGCCTTTGCTGAACTTCCAGATTATGATATTCATTATGTCCGAGCAGGCAATGGAGGACCTACGGTGGTTTTTGTAGCTGGATTGGGTGGAGATCATACGGTGTGGAAAAATGTACAAGAGCCCCTCTCACAACGTACCACCACTCTTTCGTATGATCGCTCAAGGATATTGTGGAGTGGTATTAGCTTTATGCCCAAAGATGCAGAAACGATTAGCCAAGAGCTTTATGATTTGCTAGCATCTATTGAGGCTCCTAAACCCTATATTTTGGTAGGTCATTCTCTGGCAGGGTGTAGTTTACGACCTTTTCTTCGAGATCATGGTTCAGACATTGCAGGACTTGTTTTTGTGGATGTTTCGCATCCAGCGCAAAATGAAAGAGGATCCGTCGCTCTGCAAACAAAAATGAAAAATAGTTTACCCAATATTGCTACACTCCGATTTGCTGCAGGTTTTGGACCCTTGCGGATATCAATGAATAAAAACCCATACTATACTAAATTACCTAATGATGATCCTAAAAATGTGGCTTATCGTCAAAACTTATATAGAAGTATTGATGGTTTAATCGCAGAAATTAAAGGCGTACCCACTGTGCTCCAACAAGCGAAAGAAATCACCTCTTTTGGAAGCATCCCTCTCACGGTTATTAGTGCTCAAAAGGAAGATTATGCTAAGTATCTTCAAGATCCTCAATTGGGAGCAGAAATGCAAGACCTATGGAATCAGTTGCAAATAGAATTAACAGGGCTATCTACCAATAGCAAGCGCATCCTTGCCACTGAAAGTGGACATATGATCTCTTTAGAACAGCCTGAAATAATTGTTGATGCCATTGATGAGCAATTGGATAGACTGGGCCGTCAATAAAACGATTGTCCCTCGAATAGGAGGAATCCGCTGATTTATTTGTAATTTAAGACTGAATCAACATCTTGGATTACCAGTATGCAGCAAAGTCGACCTTCCTTATTTATTGCGCCTAGTCCATTAGGAGGAAGAGGTGTTTTTTCTTCTGAACCAATCATATCAGGCAGTATTATTGAAATCTGTCCAGTCCTGGTTGTCCCTGGTCAAGACCGTCCACATTTAGATCAAACTAAATTGCACGACTATTACTTTATTTGGGGAGTCAATGATGACCATTGTGGGTTAGTATTGGGATTTGGGTCTCTATACAATCATGCCTACGAGCCCAATGTAGAATACGAACCTGACTTTGAGGCAGATACACTTACCTTTTATGCCTTAAAAAATATTCCGGCTGGTACTGAAATTACTGTCAACTACAGTGGAGATCCTACGGGGAAGATAGAGCTTTGGTTTGAAGAAAAGTAAGCAGAATAAATCCAAATAAGAAATTGTTCAATATTATGTATAAGTTATAGTTCAGTGCAATTTTAAGTTTC
>CAXIDD010000703.1:0-2941 GCA_964021975.1 uncultured Saprospirales bacterium
CAATACAATATCTGATAACTTGGAAGAAAATCCACGCTTTACTGATTTTGATAATCAAGATTATTACCCTCGCCGTAACTCTCCCTTGATTGATGCGGGGGTAAATACTGGGTTAAGCTTAGATTATGCTCAAAATGCTCGTTTACAGGCAGATGCACCGGATATTGGTCCTTTTGAAACGCCCTATCGTTCTGTTAGTGCGGAGCCTTTACCGGTACTAGGGACCAAGGCTTTCATATCGCTTACTTTGCTGCTGCTGTTTATTGGATTAGTAGCTATGAATCGCTGATAGCTTTCAAAGGGAAATTAGCGAAAGTCTATGATTTTGCTAGACTTCAACAAGATGGTATCGCCTGACTCCTGAACTCCGTAGAATTGTAGTTTTTGGAGGATGTTAATGGTGTCTTGATTGGCGACTGTGATGCCTGGTCCGTATTGGCCTTTGGGAATAAACCTAATGGTCAGGCTTACAACTGCTAATTAGAGCTAGCAGAATAGAGGGGAATAGTATTTTCATAGCGGCATTTTATAGCATAATGACCTCATGAAGTTAAGTTACAAGAAGATAGTAGAATGAGCTATTCACTTAAACCCTTACTTAACCAATGTAAAATATTCAAAACAAACTGCTGATTATAAGGCGCTTTGGGAGAGAGAATTGAAGCCCTAGTTCGGCGTAGGCTCGTGCCTTGATGTCGTCAACTTAAGATTACGCCTGCATTTTAGCCCTAAGTATATAGAAACAGAATTTTCAGAATTAAAGGATTCTGCCTGCTAATCGTCGGAAGGCAGGTTTCAAAATTTAGCAGGCGTATGATCTGGATGTTATCCATGCATTAAGGTCTACAAGTACAAATACTCAGTAAGCCTATGACTGCGGCGAATTCTGTAAATTCAAAAATTCTGAAAATTCTGATTCACCCACGCTGCAATCAAACCTGCTTCTGCATATACTTACTAAACAATAAATACAGCACTCCACAACTAATCCAAGCCGGTAAGGTCAAGAACGATAGAAACACGCCTTGTGAAACCGAAATGAAGTAGAACACACCAAAACTAATAGCCCAAGCCAAAAAGACAGATAAATTGAAGGATATACCGGCTTTCTCGGCGTAGTTTTGGACGATCCCTGCCCGCTTAGCAAAGAAGTGCTCAAAGACAATAATGGCTCCGATGGGCGCTAAAATAAAGCCATACAAAGCTACGAAACCGAGTAGTTTCATTGCAAATGCTGGGAATAAACCTGCGATGGTTGCAATAGCACCCGCAAGTATGGTTACCCAGAAAGTAGAGGCTTTAGGGATGATCGCCTGGAAAGCTAGACCCGCTCGATATATAGTCGGATTTGCAGTGGTCCAACCAGCAATTACTACCGCGATGATTCCAAAAATTCCGATGGCATTATAAGCCAGTGGGCCTGGGGCTACCGGCGGCGCAAGATTATCTGCTAAAAAGCCTTGAGCTTCTGGTGATTGTAAATAAACGGCATACAATAGTCCCGCTGCAATCCACGCCATGTAGTGGCCCACATACATACCCGCTGCGGTGGTCCAACCAGTCTTCGCACTTTTAGCATAACGGAAAACAGATAAATCAGACATTCCGATGTGCATCGCTGCATTACAGAACCAAGACCAGATCACAACGTGCCAAAAAGTATATTTTATTTGCCCAGGGAACGGCTCGGATCCTTCTCCCCAAATGGCCCAAAAGTCAGAAAAGCTCTTAACCTCTAATTGGCCTAAAGCCACAATCCCCGCCGCAATAAATGCAAGTACGATTAAGGGCGACATCCAGTTGGCTGCTTTTGAAACGGAATCGTAACCCCTGGCTGCAATTAGAGATATGATGGTACCTATTATCAATACAATGATGATCCAGGTTGGGCCATTGGGTAAGGTATCCGTTAGCTTAGGCATTTCCATACCGAAAGGAATCCCTACCGCAGTAGCGGAGACAGTGATCATGGCACCGGCTAAAAAACAGAACAAAATACCATTGGCAATATTATAAAAAGTAACCAAGTTCTTGCCACAAATCTTCTCCAATTGATAGTATAAGGTCAGACGATGTTTGACCGCTATTTCAGCAGTTAAAAAGCGCCAACTCAAGACGGCTAATAAGTTCCCTAACAATAAACCAACAATTAAGTCAAAGGCACTTACGCCCGCAGTAAGGAAAAGAGGCCCAATCATAAATTCCGTTCCGGCTGCGTGCTCTCCGGCGTACATACCTAAAAAACTCTTCCAGCTTTTTAGACGACTCTGGGGGACAGCTTGTCTTTCAAATTCTTCTGATTGTGGAGCGCTTGTTTGTTCGTTTATATCTGTCATTGATGTTGGTTTTAAATTGATTAGGACGATTAAAAAAGATGGTCTAGCTCTGGATAATATGATCTGGTAAATCTTCTACTTTTTCACAGCATAACTGCTCTAATACTTGTTGCAGTTGGCGTTTGAGGATGGCAATTGTATGGTCTCCACCTTTATTTCCTAGCGCAGCTACGCCGTACATGAAGGATCTTCCTAAAAAGGTGAAATCAGCCCCACTAGCTAGAGTAGAGGCGATGTCCGGGCCTGTTCGGATGCCACTATCCATCATCACGGTAATGCGGTCTTTATATTGACTGGCAATACTTTGTAAAGGTTTAATAGCGGCCTCTCCAGCATCCAATTGACGGCCACCATGATTAGACACAATAATGCCATCTAGGCCTAATTCGATTGCTTTCTCGGCATCTTCATCACTGGCAACACCCTTCAAGACCAATTTTCCTTTCCACCGATCTCGGATTTGTTTGATTTTATCTTCGTTGAGTCTTCCATTGAAAGTTTTATTCATAAATAAGCCTAAATGTCTTAAGCTCATACCTTTAGGAATATAGGGCTTCAAGGTTTTAAAATCTGGCTGACCTGCAAAAAGGGTTTCTAAAGCCCAG
>CAXIDD010000704.1:0-2936 GCA_964021975.1 uncultured Saprospirales bacterium
CGCTATGAAGATGCTGCCAATAGCAATATCCGGGCCATCGAAGCGGACGAAGATTACATCTCTCAATGTCAGGCGCAAGGGGTTTATCCTTTGGGGTACTATCCGCACAATATCCACTTTCTTTGGATGGCGGCTTCTTTTCAAGGGAAAAGTGCACAAGCAATAGATGCCGCCGAAAAGGTGGCCAATAAAGTGCCGGTAGGAATGGCGAATAATATGAATTATTTGCAAGAATTCTTAGCAGTGCCTTTACAAGCCTACGTGCGCTTTGGCCGTTGGAATGACATTCTAACGACCCCCGTTCCAGCCGAAGATTTTCTGCAATACCGCCTCTTTCTGCACTATGCCAGAAGTATTGCCTTTACCCGTAAGGGACTTTACGATAAAGCACAAGGAGAAATCGATGTGCTAAAAGAATTGGCACCTGAAAAGGAAGAAGTATCTGATGAACCAACAGAACCAATGAGCCCTTCGGATAGCATGGCTGCTCGGGCCCCGGACAATGTATTCAAGATAGCTTCGAATATTGCAATGGCCGAACGAGCTGCCGCACTTAATAACTATGCCGAAGCGATTACATTATTAGAGGCCGCCGTCGAAGCGGAAGATGACCTGCCTTACAGCGAACCACCGATCTGGCACCAACCCGTTCGCCATGTTCTAGGTGCGGTGCTTATGGAAGCTGGAAAGTATGAAGCCGCGATTCCGGTTTATGAACAGGACCTTAAGAATAACCGCGATAATGGCTGGGCACTATTGGGTTTGTATCAATGCCTGGAAAAGATTGGGGAAACTCAAGAAGCCTCCAAGGTTAAAGCTGCTTTTGACCGAGCTTGGAAAGATGCAGATGTGGAATTGACGACTTCAAGGTTTTAGACATGCGCTTAAACGCATTTAATGAAAAAAACATTTATCCAGCTATTTTTTATTAGTAATTTACTTCTGATCAGCCAGCTTACAAAAGCCCAGTTGGTCATTCAACATGCAGGTTTTGTTATCCAAAAAGATGGGACTAGACTTCCTTGCTTCATCAAAGAGGATACCCATTTTAATTATATGCAAGGCTTTAGTTATCGAATGGAGGGTGATGAAGAATTTACCAAGGTGGCTCCCAGTAAATTCCGAGGGTTTGAAATTCCATCCAAAGAATTGAGGTTTGTTGCTTTTGAAATTGAAGAGTGGGAACCTGCTATTGGCCGAAATGGTGAATTTGCTCCCTATAGAATTTTGAGGTTCTTGAAACAAATAGAAAGTGGGGCCCTCAACTTATACGAATATAGGAGCCCCATAAGGAAGCATACCATGCTCTACGTTGAGAAAGGTAAGAATCCCTTAACCAGACTAGAAGTATTAAAAAAGTATAGAAAAACAAATGGCCAAATGGTCGTTGATACTTTGTTTAATTCAAGTAGACTTAAAGTACAAGAGCGCAAGTATAAAGTCCAAAAGGTATACCTTGCCTCGATGGCTAATTTCACCAAGGATTGTCCAAATCTCCCTCTTAATCAGAATTTACTTCTAAACAAGGAAAGTATTCGGTCTTTGGTCCAAAGCTATAACCAATGTAAACGTACCTCAACGAGTGAAGTGGTCTCTTATGGCACTAGTTCCAAGCGGATCCGTTTACACTTTTTTTCTAATTTCTTTTTTAAAGAAGATATTGGTTCCATTCTACCACAACCTGGCCTGGAATTAGAAGGTACGATCAATGAAAATAATAATATTTCTTTCAGTTTAGGTGTCACAAGAGTGCCCATTCAGCATTCTGTTCCTGGAATCGAATCTTACCGAATATTTGGAGCCATTGATCCAAACGAGATCTTATTTATGGTATACCTAAAGGCAAAATATTATTTCTTACCCAGTTCCAAATTGAAGCCGCATCTATATTATAGGTTCGATACTTATTCAGGATCAAAGGTCGGTCCTATAATTGCTGCCAACTCCTTTGGAGGTGGCCTGACTTATCTGACTGGGGAAAAAGGCTTCTTTACCCTCGGTGTCAATTTAAGGCCACAGATTGATCTGCAGTTTGGTTATGGATTTGCTTTTTAAAATTCGGCCTCCCAAACAAACTTCATTGCTTGGCCTAATACTTGGCAATCTAAATTTGTTGGTCTATATGTTTTTAAAATGTTGCCTTAAGTGAAAAAAAGAACCTTATTTTTAGCTTAATCAAGAATTTTTAGACAACTTAAAGTCATATAGTTTCTTAAATAATCATAAAAAGTAACTCCTAATTAATGTCCTTGGTGATCGTTTTATCCATTTTGGTAGTTGTACTCTCAGGGGGCTTACTTTTTTTGTGGAAACAAAATAAAGCTCAGGATCATCAATCACTTGAAAACCAAGGTAAGGAGATGGACAAGTTCCGTCGCAGTTTGTTGACTAGATTAACCCAGGATTTGCGGACACCAATTACTATTATCTATGGTGCTGCGGAACAACTCGCCGCTAAAACCACTGATTCCTCCTCTGAATTAAGTTTGATCAAAGCCAATGCTAATCAGCTACTACAACTAATGAACCGTTTGCAAGACCAATCCAAGCTTGAGGTCGGGCAACTCCGTTTAGACTTGGAGCAAAGTGATATCATTAATCATTTGCAGCAATTGTTGACTTCTTGGCGGTTTCAAGCAGAAGGCCAAGGTGTCAAATTAGACTTTCACTCAGACCGGCAGCATTTTCTAATGGATTTTGACAGAGTTCGTTTGATCTATGTTGTATCGAATCTATTGAATCAAGCCTTTCTACAAACACCACCAGGAGGGCGCATTCAACTGCAGGTCACGGTGGAGCAAACTTCTAAGGATCAGGAGCAATTACTGCTGACTATTTTGAATACATCTTCAACGGGATCCAACCAAGTAAGGAAAGAACAAGACCTAACCAACGAATCCGCTTTTTTCGCCGAATTACTGACCTTGATGCAAGGA
>CAXIDD010000705.1:0-2932 GCA_964021975.1 uncultured Saprospirales bacterium
CTCTTGGACCTTAATGCTTACTAATAATTTTTTTCCAAAAGGAATAGGGCGGTATAAGCTTACGCTATCCGTTGCCAAAGGAAGACTCTTTGCCCCATCGTAGTTTTTCTGAACCCAAACCAGCATGCCTTGGTATTGAATATCTGCAAAAAAGGTGTTGATGCCATTGACCGGAAACTGTCCTTGTTCGGATAAAGGGATTTCTGGAGCTATGCAAGAAAGTACAATATGCTGCGGTGTACAATCCAATATTTCTTTTATTCCTTGAAAATAGGGTGCGTGAAATAAAGAACCATCCTGGTATAAAATTTGGCCATCGGAAACCGGATATGCCATATTGACTTGATGATTAAACTGTGGAGACTCCGGGAAAGATTTTTTATTCCATAAAGTAATTATCGCCCGATAATGATTGATAGGTAGTCTTCCTCCTTTACTGAAAATAGTGGTTTCAAAAACAATTTTTTCTTCGTTCTTTTCGAGCTCTTTGGCTTCTAAAATATAATCTTCCTTTTGATTCCCATCGAAAATAATTCCTTTGAATAAAGTCATTTTTTCAATTTTGAAAACCGAATAATCTGGATATAACTTTTGACAACTTTGTGCCATCCATCCGGCCGAACTAACCACTGGTAAAACAGGATTGTTTTGAATCTTGTGATGGTGTAGAAAAGGATTGTTTTCTAGACTTAATTTTCGATGAATTCGATGCGTTTTTAGAGTGCCTAAATGACTGACTGCAGACGGAAGGGTACCGCCAATAATAACCTGAGCTTGATTGGCATAAGCCGTATTCAGTTCATTTACCAGCATAGCAGCACCGCCTTCACTATTCACTAAGCTGATGCCGGCTGCTTCAAATTGTGCCTTTAATTCACCGCTGACCATGCCACTATCCCAAGCGCCCCAATTGATGGCAGAGACTTGTGTTTTAGGATGATTGGTTTTAAATAAATGGGCGGCCTTACTCAAAATTTCATTGGCAATTGCATAATCTGTTTGTCCAACATTACCATAAAACCCTGCCACTGAAGAAAATAGGATCAAATGATCCAGATCATGAATATTAACAGCCCCCAACAAGCTAAGCAGCCCGTCTAATTTGACAGACAAGACATTTTCAAAGTCGTTTTCCGTTTTATCTTGAATATACTTATCAGCCAAGCGACCTGCTCCATGGATAATTCCGGTCACTTTCCCAAGTTTTGAGGTCGCTTGATCCAAGTTGGTTTTAAAACTTGTTAAATCGGTGACGTCGCCGTGGATGTAAATGACTTGACTACCATGATTTTGAATTGTTGTAATTGTTTCTTCGATTTCTTTTTTGGCGATGATTTTTTTGAAGATGCTTTTTACCTTTGGAAGGTTTGGTTGTTCTCCTTTTTCCTTAAGGTCCATCATGATTAAACGTTTCAAAGTACCTTCGTCGCTTTCGTTTATAGCGTATTCAGGAACCTTAAAATCAAGACTTGATCTACCTAGTAATAGGAATTTACACTGGAACGTTTTGGCCATTTCTATAACACAAGTTGCTGTCACACCTCTTGCTCCACCACTAACTAGAAAGACAGCGTTCTGTGTGACCGTTGTTGTGATCGACTGGTTTTCTTGCAAATCACTTGACTCGGCAACCGTGGTCTTTCTTCCTGCTTCGGAATAGGCAACCTCTACAATAGACCGATCAGGATCTTGGTATTCGGCCATTAATTGGTCGCTTATTTGGTTCAATGATAATTCCGGTTGTATATCGATGGCCCTGCAAAAAACCGAAGACCATTCTAAATTGAGGCATTTTACTAAGCCAGTGATGCCACCTCCAACGATAGAAGTGTTTCCTCGCTTACCTTGTCCCAATAGTCCATCCATTCTGGTGCAAGTCAAAAAGCTTGCTCTCTGCTCCGTGCCAATTTCATTCAGGTCTTTTTGAACATGTTTCGCAATAAAAAACAAGGTTTTTAGAACTTCTTTTTCGGCAGCAAAGTGTTGTGTAAATTGCGGACCTTGAAATTCAAAATGTGGATGTAGGTGGATGACACTTCCAATTTTTCCATATTGTACTTGGATTTCCTGGATGGCATTCTCCACCGTTTGATCACTACTATCGGCTAAAGTAAGCGCTTGCTTCTGTATAGGATTATTGATACCCTCTAAATTTAAGGTTACTACTTGATGGCCTTTTTTCTGCAATTCGGCGACTATTCTAGGGGTCAATTCGGAACCATCATTAGTTACTAAAATGACAGAAGATGCAGGTGCCTTCAATTCCAAAGAATCAGGTTGCGGCAAGTATTTTAATCCGACCTCAAAACGTTTTACACCATGGAATACACCTGTCTGGATGCGTCCCGACTCTTGAGGTATGGCTACCATTACCTTATTTTGATTACTTCTTTCAACAGGGCTTAGGACATTACTTTTTTTTTACCATTGGCACTTACATAAGAGACAATTTCAGCTAGCGTCCTCAATTCGGTCAATTCATTAGGGTTGATCCCGGAGAGCTCTGGGTATTGTTTGGTTAATGCGCCAAATATCTCGACTCTTTTGATGGAGTCAATCCCAAGATCTGCTTCCATATCCATATTAAGTTCCAACATCTCTGCTGGATAGCCCGTCTTTTCGCTTACGACTTCTAAAAGGGCTTTTTGTCAATTATGACTAGTGGTATCGTTCTCAATGGGTGTAGAAACAGCCTGTGGTGCAGACGTGCTTGTGGTTGTCGCACCAATATTATTAGAAACGAAATTAACGATCTCTGCCAAAGTTCTTAGCTCGGTTAATTCATTGGGGTTGATGCCTGACATTTCGGGATGTTGTTTAGTCAGTGCGCCGAATATTTCTACTCTTTTGATAGAGTCGATTCCCAGGTCTGCTTCCATATCCATGTGGAGTTCCAACATTTCCGCTGGATAACCCGTCTTCTCGCTGAATA
>CAXIDD010000706.1:0-2929 GCA_964021975.1 uncultured Saprospirales bacterium
AAAAACAATAATTGATCTTCAAAAATCATTCGGGTGAAGTTGACATAGAATTCAAGTCTAAATATAAAGATTTATTCATTTACTCGCTGATCACCTCCTATTTATTGGCTAGTGCTATTTCCATGCGCTTCACAATCTCAAAGGTTGCCGGGCAGATTTCCGTATTTTTCAAAGTCAGATTGAGTATTTGATGGAAATTTTTACGGTCGGTATGTGGATACTCCCGACAAGCCCGTGGTCGTGCTTCATAAACACTGCAATAATTATCGCTACCTAGAAAAGGGCAGGGCGCCGTATTCAAAACATAATGTCTTTCCTGATCCAGGTGTAAGTATTTATCGACAAAATCAGCGGGCCGTAGTTGCAGATGCTTGGCCAATCTTTCAATATCTATATCGCGAAAAATTGGGCTGGTAGTCTTGCAACAATTGGCACAATTCAGACAATCTATTTCTGAAAATACTTCTTCGTGTAAAGTGGAAACGGTATAGTCCAAGTCCCTTGGTGGGCGCTGTTTCAATTTGCGAAAAAATTTCTTCCAACGCTTCTTTTCGTCCAGTGCCTTATTGCGTAATTGTACTAAGTCTATTTCCATTAGATGAACTTTCCTCAAAAATAGGAGTTTTCTACAGACAAATTCAATTTCGGGAGCGTAGTAATAGTTAAAAAATAACTTTCCGATTTTGACCAAATCTTTTGTCTAAACACTTCGTTAAAAAGCCTCGTCAATGCGCTGCATTGCCTACATTTTTTGCCTTGTCTTAAAACAAAATCTTTACGGTCAAAATACGCAACTTATTCTTTACCCATTACTTAGGATAAAAAACGACCTTTGCGCGACTTAATCACAACAAGTATATGTCAACAATAAAAAAAGCAATCAGCTCCGATACGCGTAACTGGCTCATTTTGGTCTTGCTCAGTCTAGTTTGGGGCTCTTCCTTTATTTTAATCAAAAAAAGTTTAATTGCTTTTTCTGCCATGGAAGTGGCTTGTTTACGCATGGCCATTGCGGCTATAGCTTTTATGCCCTTGGTCTTGGCACGGTGGTCTAAAATTGATTGGTCTAGACTAGGTTATTTATTAGGAGTTGGCTTGACGGGGACAGCTATTCCAGCCATTTTATTCTCAACTGCCCAGACGCAGATTAGTAGTTCTCTAACCGGAATTTTGAACTCATTGACTCCTTTATTTACTTTAGTCTTAGGCATTTTATTCTTCAATCGAAAATCAGGTTGGTCAAAGGTAATTGGTGTTTTACTCGGTTTGTTAGGCGCGGTTTTGTTGATCTTAATGAGTGGCAGCTCCGGTATGGAAGGCAATATTTGGTATGCCTTATTGGTTGTATTAGCCGCCTTATGTTATGGTACAAGTAGTAATTTAGTCGGTACTTATTTAACAGACATGAGTTCGCTGACCATAGCAGCAGCTTCCTTTGGCTTGGTCGGGGTACCAGGATTGATTTACCTGTTTGCAGGTACAGACTTTATTTATACCATGGGCCATCATGAGCAAGCCTGGACCTCTTTTTTCTATGTAACTTTATTGGGTTTGGTCGGCACAGTAGCGGCTTCAGTTTTATTCTTCCGCTTGATTCAATGGACCTCTCCTTTGTTCAGTTCTACGGTTGCTTATTTGATTCCCATAGTCGCTTTACTTTGGGGAGTCATTGATGGGGAGCCCATCTATTTTTATCATTTCATTGGTATGGCTTTGATATTGATCGGCGTTTATTTGAGCCGCCGATCTTAATCTACCAAAAACCTAAGCTTCTAAAGTCGGTATCTGTGACCATGCCAGTTAACTTTCCATCCCTGATAATGGGTAAACAGCTGATGTCATGATGTTTCATCATTGCTACCCCTTCTTTGATAGAGCAATCTCTGGGTATGGTAATCAGCTCTTGAATCATAATATCACCAATACAACACTCTGGTAAATTGTCGGATTCTTTGAGTTGTCTGGAAGTAACGAGACCAACGAGATCTCCAGCATCATTTTCTACTGGTAGGTGGCGGATAGAATGCCAGTCCATCAGAGATTGGACTAAATCAACGGATTCCTCTTCTGTTACCGTAAATAAATCAGTATTCATGATCTGACTAACTTGATGGCGTGCTTCTGGTATACGATGATATTGCTGCGGTAATAAATCAGGCCAGTCGTGTAAAGCATCTGTTCCTTGTTGCAATTCATACATGCCTTTGGTCAAAATTTTCAGACCAGCATCCTGACCATAAGATTTTCGTAATGCTCTGAAATTATTCAATTGCCATTGTGCACCTGTGATGCCTTTTTGGATTCTTTTTTCAAAAACGCCTAAATACTCCCGGATATCTTCTTCAGCTACTTCCGCTTTTTGCAGACCCGCTTCGGCCATTGGCAGTAATTCGTCTAGGATTAAATCTCTAGCATTAAAGGCCTTTCCAAACCAATTGAATACACTTTGTAGGCCTGTCATAGCGGCCCGATAGAAGTTTTCTTTAGCATAATCAAAAGGCTCTTTCTGGAAGAAATCTTCTTTATCTGCTGGCATACCATTCATTAAACCAACCCAAAACGCATAATTGGCGATTTCATCTTTAGTCGTTGGTCCTGCAGGTACATATCTGTTCTCAATTCGCAAATGAGGAATATTATCTGCCCGGCCATAGCAGGGTCGATTCCAATTATAAACCGTCCCATTGTGGATACGCAAGGCTCGGAGTGCAGGAGCTTCTCCTCTTTCCATGGCTTCCAGACTATCTTCCGTAATATCTTTGGTTACCAATAATGGGAAACGCGCAATATTTTCTTTAAAAAGATTAGATACCGATTTATCCAACCAACCATTACCAAAGAAAACCCGAGCTTGTTTGTCTCTTAAATGGTTGAAAGCAGTCCGAGAATCTAAACTCTGGCGGAATAGCGCAATTCTAGTCTCCTGCCA
>CAXIDD010000707.1:0-2925 GCA_964021975.1 uncultured Saprospirales bacterium
ATGGAAAGTGATAAAGCGGCATACCAAAAATATGTCGGAACCTACAAAGATTCCTCTATAGAAATCGTGATTAGCATGGATGATTTTGGCCTTTCTGCTGAAGTTAGTGGAAGAAGAGGGAAGTTAAAATTGACAGCAAAAGACAATCATATATTTCTAGTAGAGGGGATGCAAGAACGAGTAGAATTTGTCCTGAATGATAAAAATAAAATTATTAAACTCATTGGCCTTGATAGCCCGATGGAGTTAGATAGGATAAAATAATCACATAGGTACTTAAGCTTTCAAAAAATAAATAAGATATTCTTTTTTAACCATATGTAGAAGCGCAAATTAATTGGTAATGCATCAAATGTAAGGCTGTGCTCAAAAAAAATAACAAACAATTGCGATTAATTCCCTACGCTCACCCTGCCCTAAAGGGGATCTGCGCGCTTGGCTTCCTTTAGGATTGAGGTGCGGGCGGGAGAAATAGACTTACATTAATAGCACTACCCAAAATGAATATGATTTGAACCTATTTTATATTTCCTCAAAAATAGGATTTTATTATAAAATCTATCTTAAAAGTGTTTTTGAGTAAGAAGCTTTTTGAATCTACCTGCAGTAGACAGGTTTGGCTCTTGAGAATTATTATTGAGTATTTTAGCAACCTGCCTGCGCCGAGGCTTCGGCAGGCAGGCGAAAAGCGGTTAAAATTAAAACCGCTTTTTAACTTTTTGTGTTGGTGACAATGAATGGATTTAAATGTCTAAATAGAGAAAACAAACAATACAAAGTATTTGACCAATTACAATAAAACAGCAGCCATCGCGCTGATGAACCAATGGGGAGCAGCTCGCAGGCCTTTTATCTTTTTGACCGATTTTTTGGCAGAAAAAGCGATGCTATGCCCACTTGAGGAGATTGATCCTTCAGAGTTACGTTATTCCTTTTCTGATAAAGGTAATGCGGCAGTTATAAGATCAAGTGTGCTTCCAAATTTTGATTTTTCTAAACACCCTGTTGACTTTCCTACTTACAGTCTAGCTTTTGAAAAAGTAAAACGAGCCATCCTGGCGGGAGATTCTTTCCTTTTGAATCTAACCTTTCCCTCGCTTATTCAGAGCAATTTAGATCTATATTCTATTTTCCTGAATAGCAAAGCACGTTACCGGCTTTGGTTGAAAGATCAGTTTACCTTATTTTCTCCAGAGCCTTTTGTGCGCATCCAAAATGGTCGGATAGCGACTTTCCCGATGAAAGGGACCATAAGTGCCGATTTACCGCAAGCGAAAGAACAATTGTTACAAAACACTAAAGAACAAGCAGAACATGCCACCATTGTTGATATGCTGCGCAATGATTTAAGTCGAGTAGCGAAACAAGTCAGAGTGCAGCGGTATCGTTATATAGATGAAGTAGTAACTGATCAAGGCCGTATTTTACAGACCAGTTCTCATATTGAAGGCCAACTCCCCGCTGATCATTGGGATCAATTAGGAGATATCCTTTTTGCCCTTCTACCCGCAGGCTCCATTAGTGGTGCACCTAAAAAAAGGACCTTAGAAATCATACAAGACGCCGAGCCGTTTGACCGTGGTTTCTATACGGGCGTTTGTGGTATTTTTGATGGCCAGACCTTAGATAGCGGCGTTATGATCCGGTTTATTGAATCGACACCTAATGGCTTGGTTTATAAAAGTGGTGGCGGAATTACTTTCCAAAGTCAAGCCTGGACCGAATACCAGGAAATGATCCAAAAGGTGTACTTGCCTTTTGGGGCTCAAGAAGCAATCAATTTATGAGTTTTTTAGAATCCATTCAATTAAAAAATGGCCAAATCCAAAACTTGGCGTATCATCAAAGCCGCTTGGAATTAACGGTAGCAGCAAGCGGAGGTTTTCCACGAAAGTGGAACCTAAAAGAATTGCTGGATCAATATCCTTTACCAGAAACTGGCCATTATAAAGTCAGAGTTGTCTATACCACGAAAACCATTGAGGTCTCTTGGCAAGCTTATCAAATCCGGCCCGTACATTCCTTAAAAGTAGTACAAGCAGATCAGATAGATTATACCTTTAAAAACATTGACCGCTCAGAACTTCAGGCCTTATTTGCACAAAGAGCCACAGCGGACGACATCATCATTTGTAAAAATGGTCGGATAACGGATAGCTATTATGCCAACCTAGCTTTTTATAAAGAAGGTAATTGGTATACGCCTGACCAACCACTGTTAAAAGGGACTAAACGCCAGCAACTCATTGATCGAGATGTTATAAGCTCCATTCCTATAAAAATAGAAGATTTGCCAAGTTTTAAAAAGGTAGCCTTGATCAATGCGATGATTGATTTGGAAGATAAGGTATGGGTTGACCCTGGGAATATTTATTTTTAAAATACAATGCACCCACAACTACTCTGAAATTAAGTTGTTATAAAATCAAATTATATCAAAAATAATGACAAAGACTATTCACGATTTTAAGGTAAGGGGCCTTGATGGCCAGGAAGTACAATTGGATCAATACGCAGGTAAAGTGGTTATGATCGTCAATACGGCTTCCCAATGTGGGTTCACGCCGCAGTTATTTGACTTAGAAGAAGTTTACAAAGAATATAAAGATCAGGGCTTTGAAGTACTGGCCTTCCCCTCGAATGATTTTGCGGGGCAAGAGCCGCTGGAAGGAGCAGACATTCAGCAGTTCTGCATGACCAACTACAATACGGAGTTCCCTATCTTTGACAAAGTCCACGTAAAAGGTAGTAAAGCCAGCGAATTGTATCAGTACCTTAGCGATAAAAGTCAAAATGGCCAAGTCTCAGCCACGCCAAAGTGGAATTTCCATAAATATTTGATCAATAAGAAAGGAGAAGTCGTGGATTATTATCTGCCAATGACTAAGCCTAATGCAGGGAAAGTGAAGCGGAAGATTGAGAAAT
>CAXIDD010000708.1:0-2897 GCA_964021975.1 uncultured Saprospirales bacterium
GAGCAGTTGCGGTCCACTAATATGGAGTTTTATCAAGCAGATGATTATTTATATTGTATAGGTGGGTATGGTTATAGTACAATTGCTGGTGGCCACACTACCTTTGACAAGTTGACTGCAATCAACGTTTCTGGCGTTATTGATGCAGTAATTAATGAGACGGATTTATCCAGTTTTTTTAGACAAATCACAGATTCACAATTTCAAGTTACTGGTGGCCGCTTAAATAAAATAGACAACACCTACTATCTTTTGGGAGGGCAAAAATTTATAGGTAGGTATAATCCAATGGGCCCAAAACATGGCCCGGGGTTTATTCAAGAATATACAAATGCAATTAGAAAATTCGAGCTTTTAGACAACGGAACCACCATTACGATAAATCACCTTAAACCTCATATTGATACTGCCAACTTACACAGAAGAGATTACAATGCAACGCCACAGATTTTACCAAATGGTAAGCAAGGAATTACTATGTTTTCAGGTGTTTTTCAGCTAACAGTAGATTTACCTTTTCTGAATTCTGTAACTGTTGATTCCAATGGCTATAGGGTTGATAATTCATTTCAACAATACTACAATCATTACCATTGTCCTGTTTTACCTATTTACTCTGAAATTGATAATGACATGCACACCTTATTTTTTGGAGGTATCTCACAATTTTATGACCGCGCAGGTACTTTAGTCCAAGATGACAATGTACCTTTTGTAAATACTATTGCCAGAGTAACAAGAAATAACAAGGGGGAGATGGCGGAATATAAACTGCCTGTAGAAATGCCTGCCCTTTTAGGGGCTGGGGCCGAATTTATTCCTAATTTAAATTTTCCTCACTTTGACAATGAAGTGTTCAAATTAGATAGTGTCACTACAGACCGTATTTTGATAGGACATATTTTTGGTGGTATTAGTAGTTCTCGACCTAACGTTTTTTTTGCCAATCGTGGCACACCAAGTAATGCAAACAATCAAATCTTCAAGGTCTTTATCAAAAAGTGAATTCAAATAGCTTCTGAAATTCCAGCATATGATAGGCTTTCCAGCTGAGGTGATGATGATTTGAATGTAGGATGAGCTCAAAAAGTATGATCCCGCCTATTTGTACTCGGAGTTCCATGGATTATTTTTTAATTTTAAATATTCTTTAGTAAGTTCTATTCTGAGAATCACTATTTTAGCTGGGCCTTACTTAGTTCTACATATTCTCCTTTAAAAATTATTTTCAAAGCTATCAATATGAAAAAAAGTAGAAGAAAATTCTTAGGCATTAGCCTGGCCGTCGGATTAGGAGCCGTAGTGAAAGCCAAGGCCTCACCAAGGCTCCCGAAGATAGAGAAGAGTGAAAAGAAATTAAAAATTCTTATCCTTGGAGGGACCAGTTTCCTGGGGCCACACCAAATTGCCTATGCCTTGGAAAGAGGACATGAGGTATCCATCTTTACCCGTGGTAAAACGGTGCCAAAAGTGCACCCAGAATTGTTCTCGAAAGTAGAACGCTTGATCGGAGATCGGGAAGATAACCTGGAAGCCCTTAAAAATAGAAAATGGGATGTAGTCTTAGATAACTCTGGACGTAAAACCAAATGGACCGCAGATACGGCTCAACTCCTAAAAGATAATGTGGGTTTGTACCTATATACCTCTTCCATAAGCGTTTTTTATCCATTCACCGGGGATGATTTTTCTGAAGACCGACCTTTGGTCACTGAAATACCTGAAGGTACACCAGAACAAGAAAAACCGACCTTCGAATATGGCGTAATGAAAGCGACCTCAGAGCTGGCCACCATTGATGCTTTTGGCCCAGATCGTTCGATTATCGTACGCCCGACCCTAATTGTTGGACCTGGTGATCGTACAGATCGATTCCCTTATTGGATGGTAAGAATAGAGAAAGGTGGTGATATCATTATTCCTGGTGCCAGCGATGAAGTAATTCAGTATATTGACGTGAGAGACCTCGCTCAATGGATGATCCGATTAGCAGAGGATAAAGCAGTGGGTATCTATAATGGTTCGGGACCTGGATTCGCGATGACTACCAATGCTTTTGTGCATGGTATCCATGCAAGTTTTAATTCTCCTGTTAATTATGTTCAGATTGATGATCAGGAATTTCTACAAGAAAACAGCATTATCGGTATCCAACCGTGGGTTATTCAATTGCCCAAATATGCGGGTATGTCCAAAAGTGACAATAAAAAAGCCATTAAAGCTGGTCTCACCTTTAGACCATTATCCGAAACCGTCCAAGCGACCAAAGAATGGTGGTACTCAGATGCGGTAGATCAAGAGCGAAGAGACAATATCCTAGCTGGAGAACGGTCTTTTATGCAAAGAGAAGAAAAGATTTTGGAAAACTGGGCAGCTCGGAAAGGGTAGTAATTATTAGACCAATCTGCGTCAAGCTAGCTTCTTATTAAATCAACCCTACGGGTTGATGTCTATAGTAAAAGTGTTGAAATGCTTTGACCTAGAATGGATTATATGTAATTTGAACTTAAAGCAATATAAGGAATCTAAAATATTGGTCCATGCAAAGACAAATAAGTACACTCCTCTTTTTATGCTTTATCTTCAATTGGGCTAATGGACAAAGCAAGGAAAAACAATTGCCTAATATTGTCTTTTGTCTAGCCGATGACTGGGGCTGGCCCCATGCTGGCGCTTACGGAGACGCCGCAGTGAAAACCCCTAATTTTGATAGAATTGCTGCGGAGGGGATGCTCTTTAATCATGCCTACGTTTCCAGCCCTTCCTGTACGCCAAGTAGAAACGCGTTCATTACGGGGAAATACCATTGGGAACTAGGCTCCGGAGCCAACCTCTGGAGCACCTTACCGCTTGAGCACCAAAGTTTTATTCATTTATTAGCAGGTCAAGGCTATAAT
>CAXIDD010000709.1:0-2895 GCA_964021975.1 uncultured Saprospirales bacterium
CTCTATCATGGATAGTGACCCAATATCCATCAACGCCGTTTATAGTAGTCCAATTCAAATCAAAAGTTGGATTGCCTAGCGTTTCGGTCAAATAAATGGGTAATTGGATAGGATACGTTTTGTCTCCAAACCCGCTGATTCCGGCACGGGCATTGGTCAAATAACGACGGTTGTATTTTTCAATGTCGCTGGCGGTATTGGTTTGACTCACTGAATTTCCTAGGAAATTCCAAAAACGGCCTAGAAAAGTACTTGCCTCATCGTACCGAATGCCTGAGCAAAAGTACTTTTCTTCTCTACTTGCATCTCCTGGGCTAGTTCCGCTAAGTCTACTTTTAAAGGCCCTTCTAATTTTCTTTTTTGGCCATTAAAAATAATATTTAACCACTTCCCTCTCTTAATAGACAATCTTCCATAGTCTGGAAGTTCTTTTCCTGGGAAGACCCTAATAGAGGCTTCTCCTTTGGTGCTCTGATAATCAATGCCACTGCTGGCATTGGTATAAGTCACCGTAAAGCGCTCTGTTTGTCCAAGTAATAAAGCTACTTGGAAGACCATCATGCAAAGCAGTAGTCCGATTGGCTTTCTCATAATTCTCTCAGTTTATACCCTTTTATTTAACTAATACAAAGAAGGTTACCTAATGGGTTTTATTCTTCTTCTGACGCTTGCTCGTTCGTCTGTTTAGTATTTTGAGGCGTTTTATTTAGGAGAACAGCATTGTTTTTTTTAGAAGGGGTGTTATTTTTCTTTTGAAATTCAATCTGATTGGGAAGGTTCGCTAAATATGGAATTTTCCTTTTAATCAGACTTTCGTAAATCATTATAACATCATAAGCTAGCAAAAGTGCTAGTATACCAACATTAAATTCGATTTTAACTCTAAAATAATAGAATAAAAGTGCAATTAAGAAAAATAAAAAAATGAATTCTACTACTTGTAGAGCTCTGGTAATTCCATGGAATGCTTCATGAAATTTAAAGTAAATCCAATGGATGAGCAAGACATTAAAGTAACAAAAAATAATCGCCAATAGATAAGATAGCCAGGCAGGAGCTCGCTCTACATAGTTTCGGTTCAAAACCATACTTAATACATTGGCATGCACGACAATCCCATACATATCTGGGATCGCTTTACTTCCATAGTTTTTGTTAAGTGGTGTGTAATGGCGATCGATTAAGGGATTTGCCCAAATGTCTTCTGGTGCATAACCTACCAAAATGATTTTGCCTTGTACCGTTTCGCGTAATTCTTCTACAGAGGTAGAGTCTAGCACTCGGTCAATATCATTTCTGGAGAAATCATCTTTGTTTCCCATAAAAAATATATGCTCAATCTCTCGATTTCGGTCCAACAATTCCGCATAAATACCAGGATCAAAATCTTTTAAAATAGCGGTTGCAAAAGAAGGTTGGTAGGTGTTGCCAACTTGCTCTCGGGGGCTAAAGAGCCGAATCGTCCGGGTCTCATTGGCCGGGTAGTTGACATAACCGAGGTTAGCGTTTTGAGCAAAATAGGGATCAACGCCAATGGTGCCCTCAAAGCGCTCATCTTCTTGTTCGATGTCTAATAGCTCACAGGCCAATACAACGGGTATATTCCCTTCAAAACTTTCTTTCAGTAAGGTATCCGCTCGATTGCCCCGTAAAGATTCAAAGAAAAAATCCAAACCAACCACAGCCGCCCCCGCCGTATCCAGTTTTTTAACCAGTCTGGCGATTTTTAGTCGATCAGGTTGTCCAGAATTTATGATATATATCTGATCTTCTTTGTATTTTGGTTGCTCGTCTAGGTAAGAATAGACGATATCTGTGATTTCATAGTCCTTGATCCCATTGTTAAAAGGATCGAGATAGTGCATGTTCAGTCTTAGAATATTTAACAGACTAATGAACAAGAAAATCACAACTGTGATAATGATACTATGTGGTTGAAGTAACCTTTTGAGCATATATTAAATAAAAAGTCGATTCGAAATAAAACCCAATTTACTCATTACTAAGTTATTATTTGACCATTATTAAAAAACTTATTTATGAAAAACGCCTTTCTATCCCTACTCATTTGTTTTTGTTGGACCTTGAGTCAGTCTCAAGATGTACACATTTATTATGATGTTTTTAAAGATAGTATTACCTATCAAGTTAATGGCCAGGTAGTCGAAAGGCCTTTGCTGAAAAAGGGCAACCAACTTATTCTGCACGTCCAGAACTACAATGATTACATCTACAAACTAAAGGTAGATACCAAAGATACCAATTACACAATCGGGAATGCAGGTATGGATGGATCGCTAATGAGTGGTGGAAAGACGGGCGTACTTTCCCAATTAAAAGGCATGTTAGGTACAGGGACGCCCTTAGAGAATATGATTGATAATTCAGAAACAGGGATACGAGATGGATTTGGGACGGAATCCACTGCCGTGATGACCTCACAAATGCGCGATTATCAAAGCCAATTTCAGACGGCTATGAGTGAATTAACTACCCTGGAGAAAGAAGTTCGGGACATCGATCAGGATATTGAAGCCGATGTACAGGGTTACGAATTCAAAAGCTTTATGCAAGAAGAAGCCATTTCCTTGAGAAATAATGTAGATCTGCCACCCAATAAGATCAAAGAATTGACCATGGAGTATGTAGAGCAAATTCTGGATTTAGATAAGCGCAAAAAATTTGATTTGAAAGATTTATTTGAAAGGCAAAATCTTCAGGCTGATTTAAAAAGTAAAGTCGAAGATTACGAAACAGAAGTTGGGAAAATGGATCGTAAACTGAAGGAGGTCCAATTGTTGCGAGCCACTATGTTGGCATTGGGATTTCCGGAAGTTGAAAAAGCTAAAATAAGTCTAAATGTAGAAGCCGTCGAGGCAAAAACCAAAACACTCC
>CAXIDD010000710.1:0-2870 GCA_964021975.1 uncultured Saprospirales bacterium
AACGGATGTTCAAAGATATTCCCAGTGATTACTTTGGCTTGAATTACGATCCTTCTCATATGGTCTGGCAAATGATGGACTACTTGCAACCCATGCGAGATTTTGCTCATAAACTGCACCATATCCATGCCAAAGATGTCCGCCTGGATCGTCACCGCTTAAATGAGGTAGGCATCATGGCCACACCTAATACCTTCCATACGCCAAAACTGCCTGGTATGGGAGATGTAAACTGGGGCAAGTTCTTTTCTGTGCTTACCGATGTGGGCTACCGTGGTCCAGTTTGTGTAGAGGTGGAAGACCGAGCCTACGAAGGTAGTCTGAAGGACCGTAAGGCTGCTTTGATCCAAAGCCATAACTATTTGAGGCAGTTTATTCCAAAGGCGTAGTTTGGAATAAACTGCTGATCAGGGGAGGTTAGTTTGATTTAGTTTGGATTTTGTGTTTGTACGCATCTTTCAGTGAATACTTGCCAATGTGAAATCCAATGGTGAAATGGTCATTGGGAATTTTCACCCTCGCAATGATTCTCGTCCAGTAATGGAGATCATAGGAGGTTGGTATTTGCATCATCGGACCGATGCAAAGCTGGAGGGCTTGGCCAAACAAGTAGGCGTAGCCAAGTAGGCCATTCATAATTAAAAGTTATTCAAGCCTAAGGCAGCTTACCCAGTCCTAACTTCAAGCACCTGTTTAGACTGATTGCGCATAACGCCGATCTGTAATAATTTGGATTGATTTTTCTTTCTTAAAGTGGTGAAAAAATCTTTTACATTTTTAACTGCTTCCCCATCTACTTCCATAATGACATCACCTTTTTTCAAGCCTCCGTCCTTGACTACTGGACTTCCCCTCCAAACATTTAGTAAAATAACGCCTTCGGGAGAAGGTAAACCATAAGCAGATTGCTCTTCTTTGGAATCAACACTTTTGATACTATTTCTAAGCCAGTGAACGGTTGGACTCGATGCCTTTTTAAGAGCATCGGTCTGCTTTATAACTGGAATGTCAGGTGTTTTAGCCAGCTGCTGCAAAGTCGGTTTTTGTACACCAAATTGGTCCATGGGGAAATTTTTAAATCCTAGTTGGAGCGCTGGAGAATTTTCGGATACGCTATAATCAAGTTCTTGAGGATCGTTAAATAAGGGGTCACCAAAGGAACTATTGGCTTCAATATTATAGATCTGAGCCTTTAGGAGAGACTCTTCATTAGGAAACAAATTATAATCCAATTCCTTGCCCCATCCTTTGACTAAGACGTCTTGGTGCCCAATCTGGACAATGTTTTTTCGGAATACATCCTCACTATTGGCAAACCATACATGAGGATGTAAAGAGTTGTTCACGGTGATGTTATTTTCAACGAGCCGGTTAAATCCTTCGCGTAATTTAATCCCGCCGTTGAGGCATAAATTATTGTAAATGTGATAATTGGAAGATCCGTCATCTAGGTCGATATCCCAGCCGTGATCACACCGGAATCTGTTATTTCTGATTACGGTGGTATGGATGGCATCCCATTTTGGCATATTTGGATTGGCCAATGTGATACTATCCATGATATTGCGCTTTGGATGCCAAAAACGATCTCTGCCCCACGAATTGAAAGATCCATGATCGCCAGTTTCCAAAACCGTATTGAATACATCATTAAATTCGAGTAGGTGCCCTCCCCAGGTACCATCTCCAATATTAATTCCTGCTCTGGGCACATCATAGATACTATTGTGTCGTACCTGGATGTGCATGGCCATAGCTATTTGTACCCCGGCTGTTTGCTTTTCTACACGGCCAATTCGATGAATTAAATTATCAACTACCAAACAGTTTCTAGGATATAATTCATTTTTGGGTCCTGGTAAGGTATCCATTTCACTTAAAGGGACAAACTCCCCATATTGGAAGGAAGGAGAACGAACGGCGGATGGATCACCCACAAAACTCACCGCACTGGCGCCACAATCATGTATGTGATTGCCTGAAATCTTAGTCCCGTCATTATAAGCACTAACAAAAATCACATTACCTCCCAAGTTAACAAATTCACAATCTTCAATAGAACAGTTTTCTGAGCCTTCAATGAAAATGGCTGCTCCACGGTATATGGTCCAATCACTGCGCAATAAGGGCTCATAACTTTCTAGGATAGTCCTCTGTGTGTATTCAAATTTTATCCCTTTGATAGAAATATTGGCGACCGGATTTTCTAAATCTCCTTTGATTTCAAAGAAGTTTTTTAAGACCACGCCCTCAAACTTTGCAGTTTCTACATCCATGCCTTCAGGTGGCCAAAAATATAATTTTTGAGTATCTGAATTAAAGTACCATTCACCAGGGCTGTCCAATTCCTCCAATACATTCTCAACCATTCTATAAGTAGGGTGGGGCCTTGATGGGCGGTTATTTTGGTGGCCTCCTTCCAGTATTGCTTCCCCTTCTTCATCTACTCCTGTAATCTGATAATGAAAGCCACCCCATCTTCCATTGTGCATGACATTTAAGATGGCTCCTTCTGGATTGGCCCAAGAAGCTAAGCGCTCTTTTGAAATCGCATCAGCGGCATGTCCCTGCCAATCACGTCCATCTTCGTTGTAATTGGGGTACCTGGCCAATGTTTGAAGTTGATCGTTGACTACCAACTGATCGAACTTTAGATCATTATTAAGCGTGGCTATAAATATGGAACTATCTCTTTGCTCCCAATTCAAGTCTAATGGTCTAGCTCCTTTTATCCTTACTTCGGAAGCACTCGAACCAATAATATTAACACCATTAAGACTAGGATTAATCCGGATGGGGGAAGACAAGTAGTAGTCTCCAGGCAAGAGGTTTATATTTACTATGGCTTGAGGGGCTTTTTCTTTATGCTT
>CAXIDD010000711.1:0-2870 GCA_964021975.1 uncultured Saprospirales bacterium
CCTGCCATATCTTTAATACAAATTTCTTCTGCACCGTAATCAATCAGCTGGTCAGCTAATTTGATGTAGTAATCAACGGTATGGACCTTTGAAAAGGTAATACACAAACAGCCTTGGGCAACCATACCTCCAGCTTTTGCAAATTCAAAAGATTTTTGCAGATTGGGCGCATAATTAAGCCCGTCAAAAGAACGCGCGATATCCGTTCCTTGAATCGTTTTCAACTCGTACATTTTCCGTCTTACATCCAGAGGAACGGGATTCATCCGAATCCCGTTCAGCCCTCTTTCAAGCATATGGGTTTGAATTCCAGCTTTGTTGAAAGGAGCTGTCCATTGACGAAGGGCATGGTTAGGGTTTTCTCCATAAAGCAAACAGATTTGCTCAAATCCACCACCATTTGTTTCTATACGAGAAAATACACCCATATCCACGATGGGCTCAGCAACTTTTACTAATTGATCTACACGCGGCATATATTTACCAGAAGACTGCCACATGTCTCGGTAAACAAGACTTAATTTGATTTCTTTTTTCATTCTATTTGGTTAGTACTTTCATTTGTTGGTTCAAACAACATTTCAATTAGGAAATGAAGGAATTTCTAAGCGTATATTTAAAATTTCAACATGCTCTTAACTACTTCAATACGAATGGGGCTTATTGTTTTTCGATGGACGTAATTTTTCCACGTCCATGAGTTATATGCTCAACAGCAGCGGTAATTGCGGCTATTTTTTTACGATTGATTTGCTTGGGGCTGTAAATGGTCCGTGGTATACCGAGATTCCCTTCATCTGCTGAAAATGGGAAATAGGTATTAACGACATAAATTAATAGTCTACCTGCCGAAACTACTAAAAATAGAATCACAAAAACAGAGAGCATACCGATGAGCAGCAAAGAAAGCGCAGTTTGAACATCTGGACTCATAATAATAATTTAATTAAACAGTAGACTACATCCCAAATGCAGCCTTCATTTTATGATAAATAGCGGTGTTTTCATAAATACCAGAAAAAAGCTCTGATCTAGGACCAAAGGCAAAAACTGGAATTAGAGCACCTGTGTGATAATCTGTGGTGAACCCTGGTATTATATTTCCCATTTTAGATCCTGGGTTAATGGCATAACCACCAGTTTCATGATCTGCTGTGACGATGATTAGAGTTTCACCGTCTTTTTTAGCAAAATCTAGTATTGCACCAATGGTTCGATCAAATTCAATCATTTCGCTGATGATGTAATCAGAGTCATTGGCATGGCCACCCCAATCAATTTGTGAACCTTCGATCATCATAAAGAATCCCTTCTCTTGATCACGCTGATCTAAGAAATCTACGCCACGGGTGCTGGCTTCTTCTAAATAGTCCCGTCCTTGACTAACCATCAATGGATCCGAATCAGAAGTTAGGTAGGCGAAGTTTTTATTAGGATCGATTTGGATTTTATTAAAATCTTTTTCTACAAAATGGCTAACCTGGTATCCTTTGTCTTCTAGCTCTTTTAAAATATTGCGGTCATCATTCTCTCGACGGTCAAAATATTTTTTACCTCCACCTACAAAGTAGTCTACTTCGGTATCTAAAAACTGGGCGGCAATCTCCTCATACATCTGACGAGACTTTACATGAGAGATAAAGGAGGCGGGAGTAGCATGCACAATTGTCGAAGTAGCTATCAAACCAGTGGCCATTCCACGTGCTTCCGCCTCTTCTAGAATGGTGATCAAACGGTTGGTATCCGGATCAACACCAATGGCACCATTATAAGTTTTTTCTCCGGAAGCAAAGGCCGTTGCACCTGCTGCGGAATCTGTAATCAAGTTATCTGAAGAATAACTTTTATGTAAACCAATGTCTGTAAACTGCTCCAGGTTCAGCTTGTTGTTATTAGAATAAAGACCAGCTGAGATTTGAGTTAATCCCATCCCATCTCCAATCATCAAGATGATATTTTTTGCTTTTTTGCCTGATCTTGGACCTGAAAGGGAGTCAGCTGTCTTAGGGGTACAAGCTGAAAGAACTAAAAAGGTCGCCAATAAGAAAATTCGGTTCATCATAAGGAATGTTTCAAGGAATACTTACCTAATTATGTTAACAACAAAAACTGCAATTTGATCATTTAGACCAATAAACAGTATCTGCTGCCGGGCAATGATTTTACAATTCCCTTAAATTCTAAAGTCAATAATTGACCACTTAGAAAGCTACTAGATGTAGATAAATAAAGGGCCATTTGATCTATCCCTAAAATGGGATAATTGCGGAGCAAATCTACAATATTTTTTTCTTCTTGTGGCAATTCGAGAAACATCTCCTGTTGAATTCCTTGACCTTTCCCTGGAGATTCCCAGCGAAGTACGTAAGCTAAGTCTTCAGCCCGTTCGATTAAGGCGGCTTGATGGCTTTTAATGAGGTGGTTACAGCCTTTAGAGTAAGGATCTTGCAGGCGGCCAGGAATGGCAAATACATCTTTATTATACTGATTGGCTAGTTGCGCTGTAATCATAGAGCCGCCCCTTTTGGCGGTTTCTACTACAATAAGTGCATCACATAGTCCGGCAACGATTCGATTGCGCATCGGGAAGAACTCTTTTTCCGCGCGAGTAGAAAAAGAATATTCGGAAATCAAAGCTCCACCATCTTCATAAATACTGTGGGCTATTTTTCGGTGACTTGCTGGGTAGACATACTGATGTCCGTGTGCTATAATCGCCCAGGTTGGTAGACTCGCTTGTAAGGCCTCTTGGTGTGCACAAATATCGATACCATAGGCCAATCCTGAAATAATAACCGGCTTATAAGCCGCCATCCCTTTAATTAAAGAGGCACAATGACGTAAGCCCTCCAAGGTAGGTTTTCTGGTGC
>CAXIDD010000712.1:0-2868 GCA_964021975.1 uncultured Saprospirales bacterium
CTCACCGATAGAGTTGTCTCCTTTCAAAACACAAGAAGGATATTTCCAGGTAATAGCATAACCAGTTTCTACTTGAGTCCATGTAATTTTCGAATTTTTTCCAGCGGCTAAACCACGCTTAGTAACGAAGTTGTAAATACCACCTTTACCATCTTTGTCGCCAGGATACCAGTTTTGTACAGTAGAGTACTTAATGGTAGCATTATCTAGTGCGACTAATTCAACGACGGCAGCGTGCAGCTGATTCTCATCGCGCTGTGGAGCCGTACAGCCTTCCAGGTAGCTCACTTGACTTCCTTCTTCAGCGATTACTAGTGTCCGCTCAAATTGACCGGTATTCCGCTCGTTGATCCGGAAATAAGTCGATAATTCCATTGGACATTTGACGCCTTTAGGAATGTAGACAAAAGAACCATCACTGAATACGGCACTATTTAAAGCAGCGAAGTAATTATCTGTAGTTGGAACAACTGTACCTAGGTATTTCTTAATCAATTCAGGATGGTCATGTACCGCCTCGCTGAACGAACAGAAAATGATACCTAGCTCAGCTAGTTTTTCTTTATAAGTCGTTTTAACAGAAACACTATCGAATACTGCATCAACGGCAACGTTGGCTAGCATCTTTTGTTCCTGTAATGGAATGCCTAGCTTCTCAAAAGTTGCCAACAATTCTGGATCAACTTCATCCAAAGAAGCCAATTTTGGCTTTTGCTTAGGAGCAGAGTAGTAATAAATGTCTTGGTAATCAATTGGTGGATAGTCCACATTTGGCCAAGTTGGTTCCGTCATTTCTTGCCATTGGCGGAAAGCCTTCAAGCGCCACTCCAAAAGAAATTCCGGCTCATTTTTCTTAGCCGAGATTGTTCTGACGGTATCTTCGTTCAGACCTTTTGGTATTTTATCCGATTCAATTTCGCTGGTAAACCCAAATTTGTATTCACTCTGGGTTTGTGCCTCTAGCACCTGCATGGAATCACTCATAAATCCTTATTATTTGAAGTTTGATTATTCATTATTAAGCACAGTTATTTAGACAAAGACTAAATAATTGCCGCGAATCTACAAACTTATACAAAAAAGTATAAATAAGGTTTAAGAAATTTTTTCCTTTTTTTAAAATTTATACCAAAAAGTATAAACAAGCCAATGAGGCAGTTCGGAGGGAAAGTTTTATACACAAGATTTACACGTGTATTCTTGCTTTAAGCAAGCTTATACTAAGCATTGAAAATCAGAATTGTAGCACTAAACCCACATTAGATCCAGTGAAATAAAAGGAACTCAATAGGGGAGATAAAGCCTCATTATGACTGGCGTGAATAAAATAGTTCACCAAATCAAAAGCGAACAAAAAGCCACCTTGCAGAATAATGGATCGCCCGAAGCCTTTAAGTCGTTCTGGATTATTCACGGTATTCTTACTCCGCTCCATTAAATACAATCCACCAGCCATGTAGCCAATATCCAGACCCGCATTAAACAATAAGATTTTCTGAAATTTATATTGTTCCTGAATGGTACCCATCAGATCAAGGCTACTAGGGTCTGAGTTCATGGCACCGTAATAGCCCAAACCTGCAATCGCCAGGTTAACTCCATTCCAGCCTGCATTCATCAAGTGGAAATATTTATCGGAGCCATCGGTGTTGTTTTGCAAAACGAGGCCACCAGCGATATTGGCCACGGCCCAACCTCCCAGTACTAACATACCTGTCTTTTGACGGTTTAAGCGCTGTTGATTGAAGTCTGTTAGATCACCAACTTGGGCGTAAGCAATGACGGATAAGCTTAATAGGGTGCTGATGAGTAAGAAGAGTTTCATGAATCTTGTTTTAGTGCTCAACAGGATTTAGGAGCTTTGGTTTTGGATTTTTTGTGATTGGTAGCTGGGGTGGGTTTGGAAAATGGTCACCTAATTCTGAGAATTATCAAATAGAAGCTAGGACTGCACTTGTAACTAAAAGTACATCAAAAGGGGTAAATTGTAGGTATATAACTAAGTTGGTGGTCATTCCCGAAAAACGAAATCTCCTTTCTAAGCTAAATGATAATAAATTATACTAATTGACTTTGCGAGAAACTACCTCCAATAGCTAAATCTTCTCCGCCAAAAACAACAAAAAAGTATACTCCAAAGCCACTTCCTTCAATCGCTCAAAACGGCCAGAAGCACCACCGTGACCAGCTTCCATATTGGTATGCAATAACAAAAGGTTGTCATCTGTTTTTAGCTCTCGCAGTTTAGCAACCCATTTGGCGGGTTCCCAGTATTGGACCTGTGAATCGTGGAAGCCCGTAGTCACGAGCATAGCCGGATAATCCTTAGCTTCTATATTGTCATAGGGAGAATAGGACTTCATATAATTATAATATTCGAGGTCATTAGGATTGCCCCATTCGTCGTACTCAAATGTCGTGAGCGGAATGCTGTCATCCAGCATGGTGGTAACGACATCTACAAAGGGCACCGCTGCGACAATTCCTCGCCAAATACTCGGTTCTAGGTTGATGATGGCACCCATCAGGAGGCCACCAGCACTGCCGCCCATGGCAAATAGCTGATTGGTAGAGGTATAATTCTGGTTAATCAAATATTTTCCACAATCTATAAAATCATAGAAGGTGTTCTTCTTTTTTAGGAGCTTCCCGTCCTCGTACCAGTACCGTCCCATTTCCTCGCCGCCCCGGATGTGCGCAATCGCGTAAATAAACCCTCGATTCATTAAACTGAGGCGAGCAGAACTAAAATAAGGTTCCATACTATTGCCATAAGAACCATAAGCGTAGAGTAGGAGCGGGGTATCTGGACCCTTGACGGTGTCCTTATGGTATACAATAGAAACGGGAACTTTGGTACCGTCAAGG
>CAXIDD010000713.1:0-2852 GCA_964021975.1 uncultured Saprospirales bacterium
TTAGCAACGGAGCTGTTTGTGTAAACATGATGATTGTGAACCATCTGTTTTAGCATGGTAAAATCATCTTCATTCATTGGGTCTAAGTCTACCATTTCCCGGTTTACTTTCCGGTCGAAGTCTCCGTTTGGGTTGTAAACAAAGGCCATACCTCCGCTCATACCCGCTGCAAAGTTTTTCCCGGTTTCTCCGAGCACAACAACCATACCTCCGGTCATATACTCACAACCGTGATCACCGATTCCTTCGACAACCGTCCGTACGCCAGAGTTCCTTACGGCAAAACGTTCACCAGCCATCCCATTGATGTAAGCTTCCCCAGACGTAGCACCGTAGAAAGCCACATTACCAATAATGATATTTTCACTTGGAACAAATTTAGATACCCGATCTGGCACTACAATCAACCGTCCACCAGAAAGTCCTTTCCCAAAATAGTCATTGGCTTCCCCTTCAAGTAAGAATTGAATTCCTGGCGCACCAAAAGCACCAAAGCTTTGCCCGGCCGAGCCTCTAAACCTGAAATCAATTGTTGCATCAGGTAGTCCTGCTCCTTCGTACTTTTTAGAGATTTCATTGGATAGCATGGTTCCTGTTGCTCTATCTGTGTTCAGAATAGCGAACTCCCCTTCTACTTTCTGCTGAGTTTGTAAAGCTGCTCTTGCCTTATTAATCAACTTCCGATCCAAGACTTGGTCAATACCATGGTCCTGAGCAACCATTTTGTACTGTCCCACTTCTTCATCAACTGGTTCTTTATAGAGAATTGGTCTTAAATCCAGCTGCTTGTATTTCCAAAAAGTGACTTCTTTATTTTCTTTGAGCATTTCTACTTTTCCAACCATTTCATTAACGGTTCGGAAGCCTAATTTAGCCATGATTGCACGTAAATCTTCGGCTAAGAAACGGAAGAAATTCACGACATGGTCCGGATCTCCATTAAAGCGCTTGCGCAATTCAGGGTTTTGAGTGGCAATCCCGACGGGGCAGGTATTTACATGGCATTTCCGCATCATAATACAGCCTTCTACGACTAAAGCGGCCGTAGCAACCCCCCATTCTTCTGCACCTAATAAAGTGGCAATGGCAAGATCCCGCCCTGTACGAATCTGACCATCTGTTTGTAAGACCACCCGATCCCGCAATTTATTTTTGACCAAGGTTTGATGCGTTTCTGCTAGTCCTAATTCCCAAGGCAAACCTGCATGCCGGATAGAAGTGAGTGGAGAAGCCCCTGTACCACCGTCATAACCCGCAATCAAAATTGCATCTGCGTGTGCTTTAGCAACGCCCGAAGCAATGATTCCAACACCTGCTTTAGAAACAAGTTTGACATTGATTCGTGCCTCCCGATTGGCATTTTTCAAATCAAAAATCAACTGGGCTAAATCTTCAATAGAGTAAATATCATGGTGTGGTGGTGGAGAAATTAATCCAACACCCGGTGTGGAGTGTCGTACTCGACCAATCCAATCATCCACTTTATGCCCAGGCAATTGTCCGCCTTCACCAGGCTTGGCGCCCTGGGCCATTTTTATTTGTAATTCTTCTGCATTGGTCAAATAATGACTGGTCACTCCAAAACGTCCAGAAGCGACTTGTTTGGTAGCAGAACGCTCCCAATCTCCATTGGATTTCCGCTTAAAGCGGGAAACATCTTCCCCTCCTTCTCCACTATTACTTTTTGCACCGATCCTATTCATCGCGATTGCTAAAGTTGAATGAGCTTCGTGAGAGATGGAGCCAAAGGACATCGCTCCGGTGGCAAATCGGGTCATAATATTTTCTGCAGATTCGACCTCGTCAATTGGAATAGGAGTTCCTCGGCGGAAAGTTAAAAGACCTCTTAGTGTCAGTGCTTTTTGGGTTTGGTTATTGATGATTTCGCTATATTTTCGGTAAGCATCGACGTCATTTTTACGAGCAGCTATTTGTAGGTAGTGGATAGACTTAGGGTTGAACATATGCTCTTCTCCACGATGCTTCCACTGGTAGATTCCTCCCGCTTCTAACTGAGGTCGAAGTTGGTCTGCTCTTTTATAGGCTGCTTCGTGTCTGGTCAAAACCTCTTGAGCAATTCCGTCGAAACCAATGCCCTGTATTCTGGAAACCGTTCCTGTGAAACAACGATCAACCACATTTTTATTAATCCCTAAAGCCGCAAATATTTGAGCACCTTGATAGGATTGTAAAGTTGAAATACCAATTTTAGACATAATCTTTAAAAGACCTTTGCCTATTGCCTTGGTATATTTTTGGACTAGATCCTCTAATTCTAAAGCGGGATCAAAAACACCACTATCCTTTAGACTGGCAATCGTAGCGTATGCCATGTAAGGATTAACCGCGCTGGCACCATAGCCAATCAAAGTGGCAAAGTGGTGCGTTTCGCGCACATCTCCGGTTTCTACCACTAATGAAGTATGAGCTCTCAGCCCAACTTGAATCAAATGATGATGGATAGCTCCAACCGCTAATAAAGAAGGGATAGGTGCAAAGTATTCGTCAGCATTCCGATCTGATAAGATCAGGATGTTCGTCTTATTTCGGACTAAGTCTTCTGCTTTCGCACAAATAGTACCGATCGCAGCTTCTAATAAACCTTTCTGATTGTCTGCCTTAAAGACGATATCAATGGTACCTGATCTAAAGTCAGGATGCTCGATGTACTTGATTTGGTTGATGGCTTCATTACTTAGTACGGGTGTGTCTAAGTGAATAAACTTGGCTCGATCTTCCATCAATTGCAGAATGTTATCTGCACCGCCTAGCATCGCAAAAATAGACATCACCGAACGTTCTCTAATTGGATCAATCGGAGGATTGGTTACTTGCGCAAAAAGCTGTTTAAA
>CAXIDD010000714.1:0-2845 GCA_964021975.1 uncultured Saprospirales bacterium
TTGAGCTTCCATTTCTGAAATGACGATGGGAAAAGTATTTTCAGTCCACAAAGCCCTGGTTTGGTGCAAGGTTGCTACATTGAACCAGTAAAATTGGCCGCTATCATGAAAAGCTTTTTCTAGGTCCTGTGATCTGGTGTTAAGGTGCTCAGGTTGGAAGAGAGATAACTTTCCTGCTGCATCTAATTTGATCGCTCGTTGGATAGGAAAGCTAAATGGAAGTGCTGGGAAAACACAATCTGCCTGTTTATCTATTAATAACTGAAAAGCTTTTTTGAGTAATTCTGCTTGGATAAAAGGCGCAGTTGGATATATACAACAGGCGAATTCAAAGGCCTTATGTTTTTTTTCATAATCATTTAAAACCTCTAAAAGTACATCAACTGTTGTAGCATAGTCATTCGCATTTTTTTTACTTCGAAAAAAAGGAACACTTGCTCCATATGCTTGAGCTACGCTTGCTATCTTTTCATCATCCGTAGATACCATCACTTCACTAAATAAACCAGATGCAAGGGCTGTCTGAATGGAGTAAGCTATGATGGGCTGCCCCAAAAAATCTTTGATATTTTTACCAGGAATCCGTTTACTGCCTCCTCGAGCGGGTATGATTGCTAGTGGTTTATCGGGCATATTCTAGCACTTTCTCTATGACAAAATCTTGCTCCTCGTCGCTTAAAGTAGGATACATCGGCAGACTGAGACAGCGCTCGTAATAAGCCTCTGCAATGGGCATATCTCCTTTTTTATTACCTAAACGCTGATAGTAAGGCATCATGTGTACCGGAACATAGTGAATTTGGGCATAGATTTGATCTTTACGCAAGGCGTCATATAATTCTTTACGATTGGCTACTTCAATGACATATAGATGGTAGGCATGGCCGACCTGCTCTGGAGGAATATGCGTTTGCACCTGCGTACTAGCAAAAGCTTGGTCATACTTTTTGGCGATAGCTCTTCTTCTAGCTAAACCTTCCTCCGCTCGATCCAACTGAGAAATACCTAAGGCACACAAAATATCCGGAATCCGGTAATTATAGCCAAGATCTTGAAGCTCCATATACCATCCACCATGATTTTCTTGCAAGTTCGGATCTCCTTGGTAAACCATACCATGAGAGCGAAGTTGAATTAATTTTTTATATAAATTGGGGTTGTTTGTAGTGATCATGCCCCCCTCTCCACAAGCAATGTGTTTTACTGGATGAAAAGAAAAAATGGCTAGGTCGGCAAATGCTCCATTACCAGAGTGCTGTTTTTCTCCTTGACTATCCGTAAAATATCCACCGGGCGCATGACAGGAATCTTCAATGATCCAAAGACCAAATTCATCTGCCAACTGACGGAATGCTTCCATATCTACCGGATAGCCTGCAAAGTCCACAGGGATAATACCTTGGTAAGTCCCTTTAGGGACGGATTCCAACAACCTTCGGGCCTTATGAATATCTAAAACAATGGATTCAGGGTCAATATCACTAAAAACGACCTGACCACCACAATACCGTATACAATTGGCAGAAGCGGAAAAAGTAATAGGTGTAGTGATTACTTTGCTATTTTCATTCACTTCGAGAGCCAGCGCACAAAGGTGTAAGGCCGCTGTCCCATTGGCTACTGCTACAGCGTATTTCGAACCTACATAAGCAGCAAACTTTTCCTCAAATAATTTGACTTTAGGACCAGTTGTTAAGTAATCAGCAACCAGAACTTCATTCACCGCCTGAATATCTGCTTCGGTGATATGTTGACGGCCGTAGGGGATAGCTTTTCGCATACATTAATAATTTTCAGTAGAAAAACTGGAGTCTAAGTGCTCTTTAATCAGAGTTTGGATCGCCTGAGCATCTACCCATTCTGTATTTTCACCAGAATTATAACTAAAACCTTTGGGCACTTTTGTAGCTTTAAATGCCAATTTGAATTCCTCTAAATCCCAATTGGGAACCGTAGGTAAGATAGCGTAATACTTTCCTAAATCGTAGGTGTTGAAGGCATCAGAGCTGGTAATCATTTCTTCGTGAATCTTTTCACCAGGCCTGATCCCAATAACGCGATGTTCCAGATTTGGGGCAATCGCTTTGGCAACCTCCGTTATTTTATAAGAAGGAATTTTGGGCACAAACAGCTCTCCACCCCAGGCCGTAGCCAATGCGTGAAAAACCATATCAACTCCACCTTCTAAGGAAATATTAAATCTGGTCATTTCAGGATCTGTAATCGGTAAATAACCGTCTTTTCTTTTCTTTATAAAAAAGGGAATTACAGAGCCATTAGAGCCCATTACATTGCCGTACCTGACTACCGAAAAACGGATGGGATTCCAGCCTCTAATATTATTAGCTGCAATAAATAACTTATCTGAGGTCAATTTGGTAGCTCCATATAAATTGATAGGAGCACAAGCTTTATCAGTGGATAGGGCAACTACACGTTTAACTTCCGTTTGTAGACAAGCGTGGATGACATTCTCCGCTCCGCCAATATTGGTTTTGATGCATTCAGAAGGATTATACTCTGCTAGATGTACATGTTTCATAGCCGCTGCATGGATGACATAGTCAATGCCTGCCATCGCTCGGATCAACCTTTCCCGATCTCTAACATCACCAATGAAAAATCGGATAGCAGGGTATTTATTGGCTGGGTATTCCTGTGCCATTTGGAACTGCTTCTGTTCATCTCTCGAAAAAATGACCAGCCGCTTAACTTGAGGCCAAGTTGCAAAAATACGATTCGTTAATGCTTTTCCCAGTGAACCTGTACCACCAGTAATTAAAATAGATTGGTTATTAAGATCAATCATTCATTTTTCTTTTGGATAGCGAAATTAAAAAAAAAC
>CAXIDD010000715.1:0-2833 GCA_964021975.1 uncultured Saprospirales bacterium
GAAAGCATCAAATCATAGGTTCCCGTTTTGATGCCTTGTAGTTTAAAAGAACCGTCGGTTTCGGTAACAATACCATTGACTTGTTTTTGGGTTTTGGTATCGAGCAGAACAACGGTTGCAAATTCAACTGGGACTTTATTTACGGAGTCTTGGATAGTACCGGTGATATTTCCAACAATAGAAGGACCTGAAGCTGGTCTTCCGCCGCCCCATTGTTGAGCACTCAACTGAAAACTGAGGCTGAGTGTGCAAAAAAATAATAATAAAAACTTTTTCATAATTCGTTCGATTGTACAATAAAAGGTTGTTATTCTGGTCGTTATTACACTGGAGTCTATTGCTTCTGTTTAGTGCAAAACTAATCAACAAGTAAATGTTATTATGACCTTTTTGTTGTAGTAGTAAAGCCATTAAGGGCTTAAAACGAATGTGTGTCGACGAAAGACACGGATTTCTATGGATACAGTATTGGTCTACTGTAAATGGTTGCTGAACGTTAGATCGATGAAAAAACTGATTTGATCCCTAAGTTTTGGACGTTTCAGGCTTGGCCCAATCAATAGGATGTTCTAGATCAATGATTTGAGTATCCCCGATGATGATCAGTCGGCCCTTTTCTTTGCGGAGCTGTTCGACGATAATACCTTCCCACTTCAAGGATCCAGGATGGTGTAATAGGGCATTTTCTAAAATGAGTTTACCTCCGGGCTCAATAGTGATTTTACCAGCATTAGGCATGCCAAGTCGGCAACTGACTTTCAGTGTCGCTCCAGTAGCAATAGTAAGATGGCCTTTGAGTTCCCGGGCACTTGCCCAATGTATAGAATCTTGAATTACTATATTTTTATTGGTGTCTAATTGATTCCAATAAGGAACCAAATATTTTCTAATAGAAGCCCTCTCGTTGGCTAAAGTCCTGCGAATGCGCCCTACTTGACAAGGAGAATAAGCATTTTGATAGGCATTATAATCCATTACATTATTCGTAGCGGCGGTATCGCAATGAACCTTTGTGCTCCGATTCCAGCAATCATTGTTATGTTTTGGAGTGTCCTCACAGCCATCATTTCCCCAGGCGTGTTGTAAACTTAAAGCATGGCCTACCTCATGGTTCAAGACACCCCGATAAGCCCAGCCTTCCTGTTTCAATTCGTACATGCCTGCCATTTTAATAGCATTGCCCAAATAAACACCAACTGCACCGACGTGATATGTAGGAGAAAGTACACTATCTGGATGGTGGGGCATGATAAAAATATTGAAAACAGAGTCCATCCCAATACCATACTTTTTGATCACTTCCCTTTTTTGAATATTCCGATCTCTACCTCTATGCACATAATAAGCTAGGTCATCATCCTGGTGAAAGTAAATGCCCATACCTTTTTCCTGCTGTGGATCTTTTTCTAAAACCATTTGATAGCCAATGGGTAATTGGGGAAGATCATTTCCATAAGGAAGCCATACTCGATTGTTGTCCCGTAAATCTACATTGGCGGAGTACAACATGGAAGAAACCATATCATGGGCCTCTGATTCCGTATAATTATACAATCGTTTTTGAGTATCAATAAAATGGAAATTGACCCGTAGTTGGTAATCCGGAAAGTGATCCAAGTGATTTAGATCAGGAATATAGGTATTGACATCATTACAATTGCCATTTTGCAAATTGTTCATACGTATCTCCCTGCCATTAATCCTCACGGTCTTTGGGTTCGCGTCATTGTTGTCATCAACCGATGTTATCTCTACTTCCGAATCCTGAATAAAATGGCGTTCCAAGCGTGGTGCGCAGGCAGACAAGAAGCAAAGGGCACACAAAAGAAGAACAAAAAGCCGTAAAAAAAACTGCATATCCTAGTGCTTAGAATTTATTCAAAAATACCAGAGGATAAATACCGATCCCCGCGGTCACAAATAATACAAACAATGGTGCCTGTCTCTATGGTTTCGCTAAGTTTAAGGGCAGCAGTAACGGAGCCACCGCTACTCATGCCGGCAAAAATGGCTTCTTCATGGGCAAGTCGTTTCATCATGTTACGTGCTTCATCTTGGGAAACATCGATTTTTTGATCTACCCTTCGCTCGTCGTATATCTTGGGTAGAAATTCCGGAGACCAACGTCTAATCCCTGGAATTTTGGACCCGTCAGTAGGTTGTACACCTACAATTTGTACCGCAGGACTTTGTTCTTTTAAATATTTAGAAACGCCCATGATAGTACCAGTAGTACCCATGGAAGACACAAAATGGGTGACTTCGCCTTTGGTGTCTCTCCAGATTTCTGGGCCAGTAGTTTTGTAATGCATACCCCAATTATCAGGATTAGCAAATTGATGGAGCATCAGGTTATTGGGATCTTGAGCAAGCTCTTCAGCGTAAGCCCTTGAATATTCAATGGTTTTTTCGGCGGGTGTAAGCACCACTTCAGCACCATAGGCGCGCATGGTTTGTATGCGTTCTGCAGTTGCGCTTTCTGGCATAATAAGGGTAATGTCCATACCAAATAAGCGGGCTATCATGGCTAGGGCAATACCTGTATTTCCACTGGTGGCTTCAACTAGACGCATTCCTTTTTTTAGTTCACCTCTTTCCATTGCACCTGTGATCATGCCATAAGCAGCACGGTCTTTTACACTGCCACCGGGATTTTGACCTTCTAGTTTTCCATAAACTTTGATCCCCGGTTTATTAATAACTTTAGTGATTTCTACTAGGGGCGTATTTCCAATTAGATTAACTATGTTATGCATCTTGTTTTTTTAAAAAAGATCCTAATATTTATCTTTGGTTTCAAGCTCACTTTGTTTAGTTGCTTGCATCTTAGTTC
>CAXIDD010000716.1:0-2832 GCA_964021975.1 uncultured Saprospirales bacterium
AATAAAATCCAAAATGCATCTTTCGAAGAAGTTTGGTTGAATGGGGTGAAAATACACGAAAGTGTAAGTTTAACTGGCCCCACTCGAGCAGCTGCTTTTGAAGATGAAGACGCTATGGGCCCCTTAATGTTGCAGGGAGATCATGGCCCCGTTGCTTACCGGAATATTAGGTACAAAAAATACGATGGAATCCAACTAGAGCCCCAAAACTTGGTCTTGACGGAATATGGAAATGAAGAAGCTAAAATTCCAAGTCTAGACTCCTTGATGGCCAAAAGTAGTGCCCCTACGGATAGCATTACCTATCAAGCGGGATCTATCCGAGAAAAATTTCTATTAGCCTATGAAGGTCAATTAAAAGTACCTAATACTGGAACCTATGTTTTTCATTTGAATACAGCAAGAGCGGCAACGGCCCTAATTATTGGTCAAGATACAATTGTCCAGGCTGATGGAGAGGTTGGATTTAATGTGAACCACCGTGGTGTGGTCGCACTAGAAACAGGATCAGTTCCTTTTCAATTATTATACAACAAACATTGTTGTCCTTGGGCCAGGGGTTTTAGTTTAGAAGTAGAAGGTCCCGGTGTACAAAGACATGCCTTAACTACAAAAGGTTCTGCTTTTACAGGAAATAAACCAAGCCCTATTTATGTGGCAGTAGAAGAAGAACCAGTCTTACAAAGAGGTTTTTTAATGCACGATGATATCAAATTGACACATGTAGCTTCCGTTGGGACACCTGCAGGGGTGCATTATTCTTATGATTTAGCAATGGGGGCCTTATTACAAGTATGGGGCGGGGAATTCCTAGATGTGACAGATATGTGGCACGCACGTGGACAAAGGCAATTAAGTAGACCACGAGGTTTCGTAATTGATTTTCATGGTGAGCCCAATGTATTTGCCTTGGCAGATGCTGCTGCTATCTGGCCAGATTCTTTAACCGTTGATCAGAACTTTAAACCAGTTGGATATGAAATAGATGACCAAGGTTATCCGGCTTTTATTTACGAAACAAATGGCGTCGAAGTTCGCAATGAAATTCTTCCATCTGAGGTAGAAAGGAGAATGACCAGAAAAATAAGTTTAAGCGATGGTTCTGGACTCTGGACGAAAATTGACGAAGGCAGTTCTATTAAATTATTGGCTGATGGTTCCTATGCAGTGAATGACTATGAATACTTTGTAGAATTGGCAGATGACTTAAAAGACAATGCGACCATTAGAGATATAGACGGTCAACAAGAATTATTAATCCAACTCCAGTCGGGCGCACAAACCGTCCAGTATGATATCATTTGGTAAAACCTAGCGTTATGAAATTATTGAGTAAGAGAAATACCCTGTTATACTTCCTACTTTGTGCCTTTATCCCAATGCTTTCTGCACAAAGTGATCGGGCAAAAAAGGAGGCAGAATATTATAAAATTGTTGATGTACCTATACCAGAAGGAATTGTCTTAGAAGTAGGTGGTTTAGCGCTAAATGACCAAGATCAACTCGGTGTTTGTACCAGAAGGGGAGAAATTTGGGTCCTGGACCAACCCTACAGCAAAAGGCCGAAGTACAGCCTTTTTGCCAAAGGTTTGCACGAGCCTTTAGGATTGGCGTTTAAAAATAATGGATTTTATGCCACCCAACGAGGCGAATTAACGCGCCTGGAAGATCGGAATCAGGATGGGAAAGCAGATTTATTTAAAACGATTTATTCCTGGCCACTATCTGGTAATTACCATGATTATTCCTATGGCCCTAAGTTTATGCCAAATGGAGATATGATCGTGACTTTGAACCTCTCCTGGATTGGTTACGGAGAAAGTTTGTCCAAATGGAGAGGTTGGTTACTCCAAATCACTCCAGAAGGGGAAATGACACCGGTTGCTACGGGACTTCGCTCGCCAGCGGGGTTTGTAGTTAATGAAAAAGGAGACGTTTTCTATACTGAAAATCAAGGAGATTGGGTTGGTTCCGGACGGATGACGCATTTAGAAAAAGGAGATTTTGCGGGCAATCCAGGGGGGCTCAATTGGATCAATGAGCCAGGTTCGCCTATTTCTCTAGAGCGCAGTAGTATTCCGGATGATCCAGGTATATCCTTATATGAATACGCAAAGAAAGAACCGGCTATGAAAGCACCGGCAGTGTGGTTCCCACACACCATTTTAGGTATATCTACCTCTGATGTTTTAATTGATGATACGGAAGGTAAGTTTGGCCCTTTTTCGGGGCAATGGTTGGTTGGAGATCAAGGCCATAGTAAGATTATGAGGGTAGCCATGGAAGAAGTAGAAGGGGTTTATCAAGGAGCTGCATTTAACTTTGTAGAAGGTTTTTCTTCTGGAATTTTGCGGATGATATGGGGCAGTGACAACAGCATGTTTGTTGGGATGACTAGCCGCGGATGGGCTTCTACTGGTAAGGAAATGTTTGGCTTACAAAGACTTGTTTGGAATGGGAAAACACCCTTTGAAATGAAGACAATTAAGGCTCAGGCAGATGGATTTATAGTCGAATTCACCAAGCGGGTTGACCCCAAAACCGCAGCTGATCCAACTTCTTATGCTATGTCTACTTTTACCTATAAATACCATAAAAAATATGGCAGTCCCATCGAAGATCAGCAAGCTACTCGGATCACCAAAGTAGAATTGGCAGAAGATGGACTTTCTGCAAAGTTATCAGTTGAGGGAATGCGGTTGGGTTTTATTCATCAATTGGTTGCGGCTGGTGTGCGTAGTCGGTCCGGAGAAGACTTGTTACACAATACGGGGTATTATACCCTCAACGCGGTGCCAGGTGGTGCCCTAAAATCTCCACCAATGAACAACG
>CAXIDD010000717.1:0-2830 GCA_964021975.1 uncultured Saprospirales bacterium
GTGGTAAGGGAGCACCGGTTGATCCAATAGATCTGAGTGACCTGAGGTTGTGCTTTTTACCAGGCTGTAGTCCTCTTTTCATGCAAGCCACTAAATAAGGCGCACTGGTGCCAAAATGTTGTACCTTAGCTTTGTCCGCCATTCTCCATAATACATCTAGATTCGGATATCCTGGACTGCCATCATAGAGGACAATCGTAGCTCCACGTAATAATGCTGCCTGGACAAAATTCCACATCATCCAGCCAGTAGTAGAGAACCAGAAGAAACGCTCACCAGGATGTACATCATTGTGAAAAGCCAAATATTTAAGATGTTCCAGCAGGACGCCACCGTGACTATGGGTGATGGCCTTAGGTTGCCCTGTCGTACCAGAAGAATAAAGTACCCAAATTGGATGATCAAAAGGCACTGGCACAAAGGATAATTGGGTGGAACGGCCAGTTACTGCTGTAGTCCAAGTGATGCTTTTTAAATCTTGATCTAGTTCGTTTTCTTTATTTAGGTAAGGAATGTAAATAACTTTCTCAAGACTTTGAATTGATTTCACCAATTTGGAAACGACCGCTCTTTGATCGTATTCTTTGCCTCTATAAAAATAGCCATCAACGGTGATTAATACTTTGGGTTGAATCTGTTGAAACCGATCAATCACCGACTGTGCTCCAAAATCTGGTGAACAACTAGACCAAATAGCTCCTAGTGAATTAGCAGCCAAAAAACCAATGGTGGCTTCCGGAATATTGGGCAAATAAGCCACAATACAATCGCCAGCTTCCACGCCCAAAGATTTAAAGTAATCAGCTAACTGGGCCGTTTTTTCTTTTAAGCTTGCCCAGCTAATGGACGTTAATTTTTGTCGCTCTGATTGAAAAAGAATGGCTGGATGGTCTTCAGTAGCATTCCGGAAAATATGTTCTGCATAGTTTAACGTACTTCCTGGAAACCAACTGACTTCGGGCATCTGCTCATAATCTAACACTTTGCTGTATGGGGAATGGCTAATGATGGAAAAATAGTCCCATAAACTTTCCCAAAAGTCAGCTACTTCAGTAGTAGACCAAACCCATAACTCATCGTAATTGGCAAAATCCAAAGAACGCTTGGTGCGCAGCCAGTCTAAGTAGTGGTGTAGGTTTGTATTTTCTTTAAAAAGCTCGGTCGGGGTCCATAAAAGTTTGGAGGTATCTGGCATTTGTGTTTTATTTGGATTCTATTATAATTGGAATTCCCGATTTGTGCAAATTAAATCACCTAATATGTCCTTTTCTCTAAAAGATCAGATCTACAGTCCAGAATATGTCAATGATTTAGCGGTAGCTTTGCAAAAAGCGGATTCCAATATATCTATAACCCGCTTTAAGCACATAGCGTTGAACGAACATTGGCCAAATTTGGAATTGAAAGAGCGAATGCGGCATTTGACTACCTGTTTGTATGAGGTTTTGCCAAAAGCTTATCAAAAAGCAATTGAATTATTGGATAAAACCATTGTCCAATTACCACAACACAAGTTTGCCAACCTTATTTTTCCAGACTTTGTCGAGCAATACGGTATAGATGACTTAGAAACAAGCTTGAAGGCGCTAGAGTTGTATACTCAATTTGGAAGCAGTGAGTTTGGTATTCGACCCTTTATCAAAGCTTACGAAAAGGAAACAATGACACGCTTAATTGAATGGGCAGATAGTGAGAATGTTCATGTGCGACGCCTCGCTTCGGAAGGATGTCGTCCACGCTTACCTTGGGCAATGGCTCTACCTAAATATAAAAAAGATCCAGCTCCGATTTTACCAATTTTAGAAAAACTAAAAGCAGATCCAGAAGATTACGTCTACCGCTCTGTTGCCAATAACTTGAATGATATTTCAAAGGATCATCCGGACTTGGTTTTGGAAGTTGGGGAGCGTTGGTATGGTCAGCACCCACATACGGATTGGGCCGTTAAACACGCCCTGCGTACTTTATTAAAAAAAGGCAATACCCGTGCGATGCGCCTCTTTGGCTTTGGCGACCCAGCGCAGGTTGAAGTAAGTAGTTTGACGCTTCTACCAAGTATCAAAATAGGGGAGCAGCTGCTATTTTCTTTTGATCTAAATGTACAAGCTGCTTCTGCCGGGAAACTTCGCTTAGAATATGCAGTGGATTACCTGAAAAAATTAGGAACTTATTCCCGAAAGGTATTTAAAATCAGTGAGAACACTTACGAATCGGGCAGGCATTCCTTACAAAAGAAACAATGGTTTAAAGACTTTTCTACCCGCAAACACTATCCAGGTCAACATCATCTGACCATTTTAGTGAATGGAGTAGAAAAGGCTACAATTAGTTTTAATCTTCTTCCTTCCAATTAGGTAGAAATTTCTCTGGATCTAGCGGTTTATCATCTTTTAGGAGTTCAAAATGTAAATGTGGACCAGTAGATTGCCCTGAAGAGCCACCCGTTCCTATGTGTTGTCCCATCCGGACCTTTTCGCCTACCTTGACGTTGATACTCTGCAATTGAGCATATAAGGTCTGGTAACCTTCTGCGTGTTGGATGACGATTTTTTTGCCATAGCCAGTCGTCAATCGCTCTACTTCGATGACTTCACCCATAGCAGAAGCTTTGACTGTTGTACCTAGTGGAGCTGTAAAATCTACTCCTCTATGGAATCGCTCCTCTTTTAGGATAGGATGGATTCTCATGCCGTAGCCACTGGATAGGCTCTGTAGCAATTCTTTGTTGATTGGTAAAGCAAAGAATTGCTGTTGTTCGTCAATCCTAGCTTTACGTATTGGATGAAAATCCTCTTTCTGGTTTTCTGATTTTGTTTCAAGACTATTGTTG
>CAXIDD010000718.1:0-2814 GCA_964021975.1 uncultured Saprospirales bacterium
TCCTTTTTCCCAACACACATTAAACAACCGTTCTCTTTCTGCATCCTCCTCTCTCCAAAGTAGGCCAAACAAAGCTCCTGGTGCAGTCAATATTGGATGATTAGAAACTCTGGCACCGTAGACATCCGGTTTACCGTATTCCTGAAGGACATTACCTACCATATTATGGATAGCTTTTTGAGCTTTGGCATTATCAAAAGGCATGTAAGTACCCGATGCTTTGTTGTAGACCTTTGTCCCTGGCTTTTTGAGGTAATCATAAATAAAATCATAGGCTATCGCGAAAGGGGCATAAGTAGTCCTTGCATCAAAGAAAACATAACCACAGATAGAGGTTGTTTGAGGTGTTCGCATTGCAATCACATCGATATAAGCCACTAAAATATCAGCAGCGAACTGGGCGTATTTTTCTTCTTCTGTCAAGTAATAAAGGACACCTGCATTCGAGGCAAGCGATAAAATTTTATTGTGTCCAGCTGCTAGAGGACCTGCTGCACTTTCGGTATTTTCATGGTCATTTTCTGCAAATACTGGTATGGAATCCAAGATGGAATTTGGATCCTTAAGGTGTGCTTGTAAGGTACTATCAACATGATCGTGTAATTGGCCTACAATCTCTTTAGCCCAATCGTACTTTTCTATTTTTTCTAAAACTTGGAATCTTTCATCAGCAGTTATCCAAATGGTAGGATGCTGTAAAGATTGGGCATTACCTGAAATTAGAATTAGAAGCAAATTAATGCTCCATCCAAATTTTATAATAATTGGTCTTAACGCTATACTCTTCATAATTCTATGTTAACCTTATACTACTTGAATGCTAAGTTCGATTAAGTTCTGCTGTTTTTTAAAAAAAGCCATGATCGGGACAGCTTCCACGCCAGGTACCATATTAAAGGTTCTGTCTTTTTCCACATCCATTATTTTTAGGGGGACATTGGCTTTAATTTTGACTAAGCCTTCTGGCTTTTGAATAGTAATCTCGTTTATAGCTACTTGAAACACTTCTTCTCCACTTGGAGAAATCAAGGGTAGGATAAAGGCTGTTTTGGTGCTTATTTTTTGTTGCGTCTTTGCTCGGATCTGCATTTTTTCTGGAGAACATATATAAGTAAGCTCAAAATTTGATGCCGTACCTTTGATAACTTTTTGTGCTTCGTTTTTAATTTGGGTAAGTGCAATATCTTTTCCAGGAGCAGGCTGCTGATTATAATCCTCCACCATTAGATAATTGGCCATACTCGCCGTTAGTAAAAGGCCTACTTTTTTATGATATAAAATAGACAGCGCACCACCAGTAGCCTGCCTACTATCCACCTTGGGTGAATAGGTAGCATCATAAGCCGTGACTGTCCCACACCAGTCACCACGCGTAAATAAGGAAGTATCTAATTCCTCGAAATAGGTAATACCATCGGTGCTTGTCCTGGGCAATGGCGTCTGGGTATTAATAGCTGGAAGGTGTTCCCAGTAATCTAAAATAGCGGCTAGCGGCTTTGCATGTGAAAAAGTATGATGTATACAAGGTGGTATCCCGTGCGACACATAGTGCGGGCCACCATGTAAAAGTCCATCCGTTGTGCAGCGTCGTAAGAGCTCCGTATTCCGAAAAGCGGCGGTACCAAAAGCCGGATTGTACTTAGCCATCATGCCAAAAGCAGGTTGGCAACCATCACTGGTCCGACTGCCCCAATAGGTCCATTTATATTGGCGAGTACCCCAACTGTTATCCCAGCCACCATCTGGTAGCATGAATTCCAGGTGCGTATTCAAGGAGTTCTTTAATAAGTCTAACAGCTCCTCGTCTTCTTCATGGAGGGCATACATCACCAAATTATTTAAAGACTCTTCTACATTATATCCTAAGTCTATGCCAGGCAAGCCTTTTGGACTCAAGACATTACGCTTTGGTTTTACTTCCCCAAATAAAAGTTGATTTGCTTTTGTAAAATAGGCTTTGGCATCCTGCGCCAAGACTTTACTTCTTTCGGTATAAACCGGATTATCTAATACCCGTCCAATCAGGTTCATCGCATAGACTGTTGTCATACCATAGTTGATATTCGTAGTATCCATGGAGAATTTCTTATAAACGAAAGCTGCCGCTTCACTTAGGCGATTGGTCCATCTTTTCCGGCGATTTTCATCCAGCAAATCACCATGATAATGCAGCGCTTCTGCCAGAGAAATCGCTCCAAATACGGTAATTCCATTCCAAGATTTTGGATCAAGAGTATTCGTCCAGCTCCCATCTGGTCTACTGACATTCTCGCCCCATTCGAATAAGGCGATTCCTGCATCCAGGTATTTTTGTTCTCCTGTTGCTTTAGCTAGGTGCAAAAATGGATAGACCGCATCCATCAGACGGGCATCTACCTCCTCACAAGCAGGACAAACGAGCATGCCATGTCTGCTTGGATCAGATGGTTCCAGGATTTGATGTTTGATCATTCCGTCACACCAATCTTTTAGAAGGTCAAAGGTCAACTTTTTATAAGCTATGGAATGAGTCTCCTCCCCTTCTTTTGAACAAGCAGAAAGCAAGGTACCCACTGGAAGTACCGTCCCAATTCCGGATAAAGCTGTAAGCTGAATGAAGTTTCTCCTTTCCATAGCACTCCTTGATTACTTAATCGAAATGACGTTCTTTCCAGGATATAAGCGTACTGATTCGAAGATCGTAGTAAGCGGTTTCCCATTTAAAATTAGTTGTTGATCTGGTGCAAGATCTACTATGAATTCAGCAGTCATGTTAGCTGGCAACTCAAAGGTATAGTCTGTCTGTTGTTGATTCACTTTTTGAAAATGGGCTTT
>CAXIDD010000719.1:0-2799 GCA_964021975.1 uncultured Saprospirales bacterium
ACCAAAAGTACCAATCACTAAATCATGATCTCTTGGATGAATGACCAAATCGGTTGTGGGCACAGTAGGGTAGCCCTGCGTCCATTTGTTCCATTCTTTGCCAGCATCAAAGCTAACATATAGGCCAAATTCAGTACCACAGAACAATAAGTTAGGTTCAACAGGATCTTGTTCGATACAGTAAGCAAAGCCACGTACATCTTTGTTATCCACAATGCGTTCCCAGGTTTTGCCATAGTTTTGCGTTCTGAATACGTAGGCATCCCAATTATTCCGTCGATGATCATCAAAAACTACAAAGGCTTCTCCGGCCTTATGCTTAGAGGCTTGGATTTGCGTCACCCAATTTCCAGCCGGAACTCCAGGAATATTACTCGTTAAATCTTCCCAACTTCCACCTTCGTTTTTAGTGAGTTGGACTTTACCATCATCCGTACCTACCCAAATTAGCCCTTTTTCCAGGCTACTGGGCGCAATACTAATGATGGTCGTATGATTCTCTGCACCAGTGGCATCATAGGAAAGACCACCAGATTCAAGGAAATTTTGTTTGCTAGTATCATTGGTAGTCAAGTCTGGAGAAATAATATCCCAACTCTTACCTAGATCGCTGCTTTTTAGCAAATATTGGCTACCATAATAAATGGTCTTCTGATCGAAAGGATTAATCCCGATACCTGCGTTCCAGTTGAATCGTAGGTATTCTCCACGCGGATGTACCGGTTTGATGATATTCAATTGTCCACTTGGTCGGTGGTAGCGGAGTAGACCTCCAGCTTGTCCCATACTATATCCATAATCTGGATCTAGCGGATCTGGCACGACATCAAAACCGTCACCAACGCTCACGCGTTGCCAATAATAATTACGGATGCCACCTTTAAAACGTACTTGACTCGGCCCAACCCAAGAACCATTGTCTTGCAAGCCACCCATGATATTATAAGGCACTTCATTATCTACCCGAATGTGATAAAACTGGGCTAAAGGGAGGTTGTCCGCAAACCACCAATTCTTTCCTCTGTCTTGGGTAATGTTCAGACCACCATCGTGACCGACCATCAGGAATTCATTGTCGGTAGGGTGGGCCCACCAAGCGTGATGATCCGTATGTAGTTTATTACCTGCTGCAAAAACGGACCAAGTTTTACCTCCATCCTCACTCATCGTTACCTCAGAAGCAATGCTGTACAATCGATTCTCATTTTGCGTATCGGTATAGATATCTGCGTAGTAGAAGGGGCGTCCACCGATATTTCGGTCTCCGTCCTTAGATCTTTTAGCCCAGGAAAGTCCCCCATCTTCCGAACGGTAGATGGCATTGGTTTTAGATTCTACATAAGCATAAACGATATCTGGCTTACTGGGAGCGAAGGATAAACCCATCCGGCCGAGTGTGCCTTTTGGTAAGCCTTTGGTGACTTTCTCCCAAGTATCGCCACCATCATGACTTTGGTACATGCCCGAGCCATTGCCCCCTGAATTAAAGAACCAGGGCCAGCGTTGGTGCTCCCACATAGTTGCGAGCATATGGTTGGGGTTAGAAGGATCTACCACAAGGTCCGCACAACCAGTCGTTTCGTTGATGTAAAGCATCTTTTTCCAAGTCTTCCCACCATCTGTTGTTTTATAAATACCGCGGTCCTTGCTCGTTCCCCAAGTAGCTCCACTTACGCCAATCACCACGTGATCTGGATTGTCTGGATGAATCAAAATCCGGTGGATTTGTCGAGTGTTTTCTAGGCCCAGGTGTTGCCAATTCTTTCCACCATCGATGGATTTAAACATCCCCCAGCCACTATTCTGACTATTTCTAGGATTACCTTCACCAGAAGCTACATAAATAATATCTGGATTGGCTTGATACATTTTGATGTCTCCAATGGAAGCGGCCAACTCGTTGTCAAAAATAGGCGTCCAAGTATGGCCTGCATTGGTAGATTGCCAGACACCACCAGCTGCCGCACCAATCAGAATATTATCTGGATCACTGAGTTGGACCTCAATAGCAGTTACGCGGCCACTCATACCCGCCGGACCAATATTCCGAGGTTGTAGACCGTGAAAGGAACTTAAATCTACTTGTTGACTGTATCCAAAAGTACAAGAAAAGAGCAATAGGAAGGAAAGCAATTGACGCATTGGTGTGTGGTTTTTATTGTTGAATGGGTGAGGTATTGAAGTGTCGAGCCGATCTTATAGAAAAGGCCTCTATCCAATAACTATCCCTTAATCCGATTTGATAAATGTAAGGAATATCGTGGAATAGGTTTGGGCGTTATGTTTTTTTTTTGATGGTAGGATAGAATTTACGAAATTAAATCTGAAAAGCATCCACCTATGAATTTCACTGAGTTTATTTTAGTTCTATTAATTTTTACTAGTTTTTCCTGTACATTTTCGCTTTTTGAAAAAGAAGAAAAGTTACTCGATGAATTAGAATTGGTAAAGCATGATAAATTAAGCCTTTACTATGTAAACTTTGGAGTCACAACAGATAATGTAATTCAGTTACGTAGACAGAAAACGGAAACAAGTACGGAGACTCTTATAAATGTTTTTCCTGGGTATACTGAAGCCAATTTTTTGGAGCTAAATGGTTATTCTGTTTCTATCGTACTGGATAATAATTTTCCAGGAGTTCATAATATCCCAGACACCTTAACTATTGAAATAGTTTCTAAGTAGTTTGTTTAGGAAGACTATATCCTTCAGGAATAAGTATACGTTCTTATGTAGACTTATGGTAATGCATCAAATGTAAGGCTGTGCTCAAAAAAAATAACAAACAATTGCGAT
>CAXIDD010000720.1:0-2798 GCA_964021975.1 uncultured Saprospirales bacterium
GAAGCAGCTGCTACGGCACCTCCACACCCGTACTAGCAGACCACAACGCAAACCAATCTTCCTGACTCAGCTGCAATTCTGCAGCTACCGTGGCGGCTTGTAAACGCTCAATTCTACCTGTTCCTAAAACGGGCAATATGTCAGCAGGATGGCATAATAACCAAGCTAATAAGATTTGATCTACCTGATAACCACCATACTTTTGTCCCAACTCCCTTGCCATTTTTTGGATGTTTTGGACGCTTTTATTGTCTGGATTACCAAAAAAAGCGGCTCCACCGAGTGGGGACCAAGCCATCGGGCTGAAACGTTTGGTTTGACAATAATCCAGGGTGCCATCTAAAAATGGATCAAGGTGCATCAGACTCGCTTCTATTTGGTTGGTAACAATCGGGAAACGACTGGCGAATAACTCCATTTGTGCTACCGTGAAGTTTGACACCCCAAAGTGGCGTACTTTGCCCGCTGCTTTCAAGGTCTCAAAGGCTTCACCAATCTCATCTGCGTCCATGAGTGGAGATGGGCGATGGATTAACAACAAGTCTAGATAATCAGTCTGTAAGTTTCGGAGTGATTGATCAACAGACTGTAGTATATGCGATTTACTGGTGTCGTAAGATTTTATTTTATGATTTGGTCGATTTGGGGTGACTAGCTTAATACCACATTTTGAAATCAACTGGATTTGACTTCTCAGTTCTGGAGATTGCGCGAGGGCTTTCCCAAAAGCAGCTTCTGTAGTATAATGACCATAAATATCCGCGTGATCAATTGTGGTAATACCAAGATCCACTACTTGATTCAAAAGCGTATTCATGCTAGAAGTATCGTAGTCTTTTCCCCATACGCCCCAGGTCATTACTCCGGAGATGATTCTTGAGAAAGTTGGGCCATTTTCAGAGAGGCTTGTTGCTTGAAACATGAATTGTTATTTTTTGAACCACCCAAGACTGCCAAGGGCATTTAAGATTTTTGTTTAAAATATATTAAAGACAAAATAGATCCCCAAACCAGAAAACCAAAATACGGTTAATAAGGGTCTACATCTATATTCACCCGCACGCCCGTATATCCTTTCTTTTGGTGGAGCTGGTACATGCCTTCCATTAATACTTCTTTGATCCGGCTCATCTTACTAGTTTCCTTTTCTAATTTGACTAAGAAATCCAGAACATAATAACCACGTACTCTTGAGACATAAGGGATAGCTGGTCCTTTGACCCGATCTCCCAGATGTTTTTTGATGAAACTGCCATACAACTTAGCGGCCTCATTGACGGTACGTGGCTGTTTGTGCTTCAGACTCACTTTAATTAAGCGTATGAAGGGTGGGTATTTGAACTGCTGTCTTTCTTCAATTTCTCTGGCAAAAAAGCCATGAAAGTCGCTTTCCAAGACTTCTTTTAGAACCGGATGCGTCGTATTATAAGATTGGATCAACACCGAACCTTGTTGTCCTTTTCGACCTGCGCGGCCACTCACCTGGACCATCAATTGAAAGCTCCGTTCCGCCGCTCTGAAATCAGGGAAATGTAAAATCTGGTCGGCACTTAAAATTCCAACTAGGCCTACTTTATCAAAATCTAATCCTTTAGTCACCATCTGGGTGCCAACCAGGATGTCAATTTCACCTTCTTGAAAACGATTGATAATCTTGGCATGACCATCTTTACTACGGACTGTATCATAATCCATTCGCTGGATGGTGGCATCTGGTAGAAAAATTTTGAGTTCATCCTCAATTTTTTCGGTTCCGAAACCCCTTAAAGCCAGGGTTTTCGCACCACAGGCCGGACAAGCTACCGGTAGGGTAGCGGTATAGCCGCAATAATGACATTTGAGTGTGTTGTGGAATTTATGGTAGGTCAAACTGACGTCACAGTGGATACATTCGGCATGCCAATTATCACAAGTAGTACAGTGATAAGCTGGCGCATAACCACGCCTATTTTGGAAGAGGATGACTTGCTCACCAGCTGCCAAGGTAGTCTTTATGCCATTTAGTAATCCGCTGGTAAATATAGAGTGCATGGTTTTATCCCGGCGCTCCTTTCCAGCATCGATGATTTCTACTTCTGGTAGTTGGATGCCTCCAAAACGCTCCGGCATCTCTACCAGTCCGTATTTTCCTCTTCGGGCATTATCATAGGTCTCCATGGCTGGTGTTGCAGTACCTAAAATCGTTTTTGCATTATGGATATTACCGGCTACAATGGCCGTATCCCGTCCGTGGTAGCGTGGATTAGGATCGTATTGTTTGAAGGAAGGATCGTGCTCTTCGTCGACTATGATTAGTTTTAGTTTGGAAAAAGGTAGAAATAGAGCTGATCTGGGACCTAAGATAATGGGTTTACCATTCAGGACTTCCTGCCAAAGTTCTACGCGCTCGTTGTTGTTGAGTCGAGAGTGGTAGACTGCAATATCATCACCAAATATCTTTTGGAGTCGACTAACGATCTGAGTGGTTAAGGCAATTTCTGGAAGGAGATACAATACCTGTTCGCCTCGTTGTAATGCTTCCTGAATTAACTCGATGTATACTCTAGTTTTGCCACTACCGGTAACGCCATGGAGTAAGAGGACATTTTTTTCCTCAAACTGGGTTTTGATAGATTGAATGGCCTCCACCTGTTGATCAGAAAGCGCACTCTTATCGATGGTTTCTTCATCGTATTTTCCGATGCGGCTGATGGCTTGTTCATACACCTCTAGCACACCTTTTTTTTCCATTGCTTTGATAACACTACTGGTGACTTGTGTTTTTTTACACAAATCACTTCGACGTACGTATTCTGCTT
>CAXIDD010000721.1:0-2779 GCA_964021975.1 uncultured Saprospirales bacterium
CCAATAGTCGGGTAGGTAATCGTTCCCTTTTGGACCCGCTCTCCGTTTTGGAAACGATCATTGATTACTCGATAAATCTGGTCTGATTTTTCGTGAAAACGATCAAAGCTCAACTCATAACTAACGTACTCTAGAATCAATAGACAAGCAGCCAGACTGATACTTAATCCAAATAGAAGGATAAAACTATGCAATCTATTTCTAAATAGATTCCGTACCGTTATTTTGAAATAATTGCGCCACATATCGTTTTATTAATCGGGTGAAAAATTAGTTTTCTTTAGAAGCTAATTACTCATTGCGTAGACTTTCCACAGGGTTAGCAATAGCCGCACGGGTAGCTTGCCAACCGACGGAGATAAATGCCAATAGGATCGCTGATAAACCCGCTAGGATAAAAACCCACCATTTTAATTGAATCTGATAAACAAAATTATCAAGCCATTGATCCACAAAATACCAGGAAATTGGACTGGCAATAAGCAAAGAAATTAGGATTAGGAATACAAATTCACGCGTCAATAAACCAACTATCGTATGTACTGAAGCACCCAATACTTTTCGGATGCCAATCTCTTTGGTTCTGCGTTCGGTATTGTAGGTTACCAGGCCGAGTAATCCCAAACAGGAAATAAATATGGCTACCCCTGTGAAAGCAGATAGCAAGGTAGTCAATCGGCGTTCTGTTTCATAAAAAGCAGCCAGCGTTTCATCCAGAAAATCGAAAGCAAAAGGCTGGCCTGGTTCAAACTCTTTGTGAAGGCTAGTCAGTTTTTGAATCTGACTTTTCATGGCCGTTCCTTTGGGAAAACGAATATAAAATAGGCCTCCACTTTGAATCAATTCTGCCTTATCTTCAGGTTGTACAAAAAGGGCCACAGGATTGATTTTAGAACGTAAAGACTTGTAATGAAAATCTTCCAAAACACCTACGATTTCTTTCGAACCGCCCAAGAATTCAAAGCTTTTTCCAACGCTATCTTTTTGGAATCCAAAACTGACTTGGGCCGTTTCGTTAAAAATGATGGTACTAGGTGCTCCTAATTTTTGTTGATCTAGTGGTGGTACTTTCCAATCTAATCCAAAGAAATCAATGAACTGGCGATCTACATTAAAGATGGATAATGGAATCGATTTTTGATTAATCGGAGATTCTACGAAATATATGCTGGAGCCCTTAGCAAACAAGTGGTCCGAACTCACCGTTAATTCAGTTGCAGCTGTCGTTTCCAGAATGGCTTTTTTATAGGCTTGAAATCCCTTTTGAGCTGTTTCACTAACCGGTAAAGTGACAATTTCATCTTGTGCTAAAGTCAGTGTCTTTTCTTGTAGAAAAGTCAATTGACGGATGGTAAATATACTTGTAATCAACAACGCTAGGGTTGCTGTAAATTGAAAAACCGTTAAGCCTTTCCGAAACAAATGTCCCCGTTTACCAGATTGAATTTGTCCTTGTAACACCTGTATGGGTTCAAAAGAGGACATCAAGATAGCCGGAATACTCCCAGCGGCCAAACTACTAAACACCAATAAGCCACCAAAGGTGATCAACAAAATTGGATCCAAATAAAACGACTGGTCTATTTGAATATCTACAATGTTTAAAAAGGTAGGCATTAGGAATTGTAGGATTCCAAAGCCAAGCGCAAAAGCAATTAAGCTTACAAGTATCGATTCGCTGTAGAATTGTCGAAGTAGATGATACCTTTTGGCCCCATTGATTTTACGAATACTTACTTCTTTAGCTCTTTTAACCGCTCTAGCGGTAGCCAGACTAATATAGTTGACCAGTGCTAGCGATAAAATCAATAGCGCAATGGCTAGAAATAGATAAAGGTATTTGATGTCATCCTGTCCCCGGATTGGACTATCAAGATGAAGACTTGCCAGTGGATTTAAAGTAAAGGCAACCTCACTGTCTTCAGGTGCTTGCGCGATTTCTGCTAGCTTATCTGCTATTTCTTCGACATCGGCCTTGGGCATCACTTGAAAGTAGGTATTAAAAGAGCCCAGCTGAACTTTATCATTGTCCAATGTATAAGAAGGTTCAGCGCCTAGATTTTCCTTCTGTTCGACCGCCCTTAAAGTCTCTATACTAGCAATACTTTGAAAAGAAAAGGTAGAATTGGACGGTGCCTTAGCAATTAGGCCCGTAACTTTTACCGGAATATCTCCTTCTAGTTGTAGATCTCGTCCAATGACATCTTGGGTACCGAAGAACTGATCTGCCAAATCTGGCGTCAACAAAATGGAATTGGGAGCCTCTAGGGCAGTGCGTGCGTCCCCTGAAAGTAAATCAAAAGAGAAGAGTTCCAAGAAATTTGCATCTGCAAAAAGGAACTCCTCTATACGCACAATATGATTGCGGTCCGACTGTAAAATTGGACTGTAATTGCTATTTATTCTTACAGCTGATACTAGTTCTGGTATTTGTTGTACGGCTATAGAAGCTACTCCTGCCGACATCGCGGAGGTATTAAAAGTCTGTTCTCCAAACTTAAACTGTCCGTGCAGGCGATGAATTTGATCGGCTCCTTGGTGGAACCGATCATAATTAAATTCATGTATAACAAACAGAAGGATGAGCATACTGACTGCCAATCCGATGGCCAAACCACCAATATTGATCAGACTATATATTTTATTGTTGCGCAGCGTTCTCCAGGCGACTTTGAGATAGTTGCTTAGCATCGGTAATTATTTTTGAGCTAGTACTCTGTGAAAAAATGCTAGTGTCAACTTAAACACTGGCTACCAAAAGTATCTGCGAGCATTCAAG